>CALGXU010000325.1 GCA_937935205.1 uncultured Rothia sp. | reverse complement strand
TTCTTCACGCGCCCCTTCGCTTCCTCGAGTCCGAAGAAGAGGGCGCCGCCGATGCGTTCAGCCTTCACGACCTCACCCACCCAGCCGTTAATATCCTCAATGAGCAGGCCGCGGCGTAGCGGCACCTTACGCGGGGGCGGCGCCTGGCGGCTCATGCGGGCGGCGTTTAGATCCTGGGCACCCCAGCCGTAGGGGGAGTGGTGGGTACTCAACGTATTCTCCTTTGGGGCGGTAGGGGTAGCAAGAGCCGGTAGGGCGGTGACAGCGCCGGAACCATAAGACAGAATAATCAGACGGAACCGTGAGACAGAACCGGCGGGGGAGCTAAAACGGGGTTCAGGCGCGCCGCAGATTAAGCGGATAGCGGGAGCGACACCCATTCAGCCTAGCCATTGTATCGGGTCGGGGGTAGTATCCCCTAGAATTGATACGACCATTGTTGGCGGTGCACTCATCGAGCACCGCCATCGTCTCGAGAGGAAGGAAACGCATGAGCCACTACGATACTCTGGGCGTATCGAAAGACGCCAGCCCCGAAGAGATCAAGAAGGCGTACCGAAAGAAGGCACGCCAGCTGCACCCCGACGTGAACCCCTCCGAGGACGCAGCCGAAGAGTTCAAGCGCGTCACCCTCGCCTACGAGGTGCTCTCCGACCCCGAAAAGCGCCGCAACTACGACACCACCGGCGACGAACAGGGCCGCGCAGGCTACCCCGGAGGCGGCGGCTACCCGGGCGGCGGATTCAGCGGCTTCGGCGGTTTCGAGGACCTGCTGAACATGTTCACCGGTGGCGCGGCAGGTGCCCGCGGCCCCGCATCCCGCGTGCGTCAGGGCCAGGACGACCTGATTACCGTCTCCATCAGCCTGCAGGACGCCGTGTTCGGTGTTGAGAAGACCATTGAGCGTCGCTCCGCCGTGACCTGTAAGTCCTGTAACGGCGAAGGCACCGCGGAGGGTACCCAGCCCGAAACCTGCACCACCTGCGCTGGCCACGGCTACATGCAGCGCCGTGTACAATCCATCCTCGGCACCGTCATGCAGCAGGTCGAATGTCCCGACTGCCACGGCTACGGCACCGTCATCAAGACCCCCTGCCCCGAATGTCACGGCCAGGGCCGCGTGCGCGAAGACGTGCCGCTGACCTTCACGATTCCCGCCGGCGTGCACGACCAGGCACGCATCCGCCTGCGCGGCAAGGGCGAGGCTGGCCTGCACGGTGGCCCCAACGGCGACCTGTACGTCGACCTGAACGTCAAGCGCGACAAGTACTTCAGCCGCGAGGGCGACAACCTGGCCACCACCGTGAACATCCCCATGGCCGCGGCGGCACTGGGCACCGTCATTCCGCTGAAGACCTTCGACGGTGACCAGGAAGTCAGCATCCCCGCCGGCACCCAGAGCGGCGACACGATTACCCTCAACGGTCTGGGCGCAACCGTGCTCGGCACCGAACGACGCGGCGACCTGCTCGTACGCGTTCAGGTGGTCACCCCGACCGACCTGACCGAAGAACAGCGCGAGCTGCTGCGCCAGTTCGCGGCGCTGCGCAACGAGCCGCTGAACGAAGGCGCGCAGGTTAAGCAGCGCGGCGGTCTCTTCTCCCGTCTGAAGGACCAGTTCAAGTAGGATTCCTACACCAAACTGAGGATGCGGCG
>CALGXU010000324.1 GCA_937935205.1 uncultured Rothia sp. | reverse complement strand
GAAGGACGCACGTGTTGAGGTTCAGCGGGATAGGGACCAGACGACGGTCACTGTGACCGGCACAGCCTCAGCTGCTCCGCCGTTCCTTCCTGCTATGACGATTACCCGCCAAGCGCAGGGCCCTTCCGAAGAGGCCCTGCGCTAAAGGCGCACTCACCACCGACCATACCGACCACACGCAAAACAACAAAGGGGTTTTATTCCGTGAAAACTCAGATTCTCAGGGTCTTCTCCCTGATAGCCGTGCTCTTCATCATCCTTGGAATCCCGGCACTGTTGATCACTGTCTCCGGCAACCCCTTTGCGTCGTTGGATATGGTCGGTGGTGTCATCGCCTCCGTTGATGGGGCGTTGGCTTTCCTCCTTCACGTCTTTATCCCAATCATCGCCTGGGTCGGTTGGGCGTCGCTAGTCATCCCCCTGGTGGTTGAAGCGGTCGTTCAGGTGCGCCGTGGCGATTCGGTGAAACTGCCGAGCGTACTGCGTATGCAGCAGAACGTTGCCGCCGTGCTAATCGGCATGATCTTGGCCTCTACCGCAGGTATCTCTACCGCTACTGCTGTTGAGTCCGGTGGCTCTGCCGGTGTGCCGCCTACCCCGACCCAGACTGTCTCTGCTCCTGCCACGGTGCAGGCTAATTATGGTGCCCCTTCGGCTGCGGAGAAAGTACAGGCCTCTCAGAAGGGCCCGTCCTACATGGTCAACGGTAACCAGACGCTGTGGGATATCGCTGAAACCACGCTCGGTGATGGTAGCCGTTACGTCGAGATTTTCGCCCTGAACCAGGGTGTTGTGCAGAAGGACGGGGCAGCATTGCTGTCCTCGGACCAGTGGCTGCACGACGGATGGGTGCTGACCTTGCCGCAGGACGCTAAGGTCCCGCAGCCGGTTGCAGGCACCGGCACCGTGACGATTAAGCCCGGTGACACTCTTTCCGAAATCGCCCTTGAAAACTACGGCGACATGGAAGCCTACCACTACATTGCAGGCGCAGCCTCTACGACCACCCAGCCTGATGGCACCACCATCCAGGATGCTGATCTGATTCAGCCGGGCTGGGAATTCACTATGCCCGGTACCCCGGCTGCTGCCTCCACCCCGGCCGCTCATAATGGCGCGGGTTCTTCTGGCGCGCCTGCATCCTCTGCCGCTTCTTCAGCAGCTGAAGGTTCTTCTGCATCTACTACCGCCTCCGCATCGGCTACCCCGGCTGCTTCTGCAACCTCCGCTGCTGCTGGTGCTTCCACCGCAGCATCTACTGCACCTTCTGCCGCGTCCTCTGCCGCTGTTTCCGCCGATGAAGCTGCCGCAAGCATCGGCTCCTCCAGCGCACACGGAGCCCCCAAGGCACAGCACACCACCGCACCTACCTCCGCAACCCCGGCAACACCTTCTGCCGCTGCATCTAACGCCCCGGCAGCACCTTCTGCCCCCTCCGCTACTGCTGCTGCGTCCACCGCAGCAACGGCACAGAACCCTGCTACCGGCTCCACTGCCCCCACCCAGCAGGAGAACAACGCCGCCATCCCCGGCGGCACCATCGCCAACGACACCACCAACAAGACCGCCACCACCAACAAGACCAAAGCCTGCTTGGAAGCTCCATTTATCGGTGTTATATGCTGCTTGGAATGAAGGAAGAATGGGCACTGAAGC
>CALGXU010000323.1 GCA_937935205.1 uncultured Rothia sp. | reverse complement strand
CCAGGCGCTGGTTGACCTGGGTATTGACCTGGGTTCCTTCAACGGCCCGATTCTGTCGCCGGGTTATGGTGCGCAGGGCGCTTCGGCGGCTGATCTGTACCGCGTGTTTGCTGGCGTTGAGTCGCAGGTGTTGGTGAATTCCAGCCGTGGCGTGCTGGCTGCTGGCCCGTCGGTTGAGGGTTTGGCGCAGGCTGCGCAGGCGGCTCGTGATGACCTGTTGGCGGCTCGCAGCGCATAGTTCGCGTGTTGTGTGAGAGGGGCGTGTGCTCCGAGTGGATTCTGTTGAGGGTCTGCTCGGGGTGCGCGCCCCTTTTGCGTGCCTCCTGTGCGTTCCTGTTTTATCGCATTTTTTCGGTTCACCCGCATGCATAATTTTGCCGCCGCCCGCTCGCGCCGATGCGAGTTTGCTCACCTCTGTAGTGGGGGAGTGCGCCCGCTCTGCAAGGTGCGTGTGTGGCTCCACTTTTGATAGGGCGAATACTCCGCTATGCTATAGGGGTACTCCCTGATATTTACGTGCTGACGTGCGTAGACGCATTGTTGGTGCGTGGGTGAGTGCCGCGGGTGGAGTGAGGGTTCTCGCGCTATCCGTGTTACATTAGTTGATAAGTAAAATTCTATAACTCGCAGAAATGGGGGACCCAACCATGCCGCTGACTCCGCTAACTGAGGATGCGCGCGCCTCCGCCCGCGAGAAGGCAGTACTTGCCCGAGCACACCGCCAGGAAATTAAGCGTGCACTGAGTGAACGTGAGCTTTCCGTACGTCAGGTTCTCGATATGGTCGATTCCGACCCTGCACTGGCTAAAATGCCGGTGGGGCAGATGCTACGCGCACTTCCGGGCATTGGTGCCGTTCGAGCTGAACGCATCATTGAAGAACTTCATATTGCACCGACTCGCCGCCTTGGCGGCCTGGGTGTACACCAGCGTCGCAAGATGGTGGAGTACTTCAACCGTAATTCGCGGTATTTGAACCGTGCACGTCGCAGGACTAATACTCTGCCTCCTGAATCTTCTCAGCCCTAATACCTCGTGCCTTCAGCCGATGAAGGCGCAGTAAGGAAGCTATGTCTCAGCCGACTCTCACCGTACTGGCTGGCCCCACTGCTGTTGGCAAGGGTACGGTGTGCCAGTACATTCGTGAGAACTACCCGAACGTGTGGTTCTCTGTTTCCGCTACCACTCGTGATCCTCGCCCCGGTGAGGTTGACGGTACTCACTACTATTTCGTTTCGATGGAAGAGTTTGACCAGATGATTGCTGACGGTCAGATGCTTGAGTACGCTGTGGTGCACGGTAAGAACAAGTACGGTACTCCGCGCGCTAAGGTCCAGGAGGCTCTGGACGCTGGCCGCCCGGTGATCCTTGAGATTGACCTGCAGGGCGCTCGCCAGATTCGTGAGACCATGCCTGATGCCCGCCTGATTTTCTTGGCTCCTCCGAGCTGGGATGAACTGGTGTCGCGTCTGGTGGGTCGAGGTACCGAGAGTGAGCAGGAGCAGGCTCGTCGCCTTGAAACCGCGAAGGTTGAGCTGGCTGCTGAGAAGGAATTTGACGTCACGGTCGTCAACGACACTGTTGAGCGTGCAGCGAAGGAGATTGCTGAGCTGATTGGCGCCGCCTAATCTGCATGCTTTGCGTTTGCGGTGGGGCTAGAGTTTCTTCCGACCTGTAGTTCTGCCGTGAGGCGTTGTGAAGGGTGGGGGTTTCGAAGAGTTTTCTTCGGGCCCCCACCTTTTTGACTGGCCTGATACCTTTTTGTCCGGGCTGGCATCTTTTGTTCGGGCTGGTACGTGCGTTTTAGCCGTTGAGAGGGTAGAATAGTTCTTTAGTTTTGACCGTGCCCTCAGTGTGCCCGGTTTGCGCCATTGCGCAAACGGTGTGCGGGGGTGTTCGGTACGTACATTCCATCAAGCTATTTGGAGTTTTTAGTGGCAAACGAAATCAAGGAACACGAGGACTACAACTTCGTTGACGGTGTCGCTCCCGAGGGCATCGTGAGCCCCAGCGCTGACGCGCTGATTGAGAAGGCGGAGTCCAAGTACGGCCTGGTGATTTTCGGTGCCCGCCGTGCACGCCAGATTAACGCGTACTACGCTAACCTGCAGGACAATACTGCTGCGCACGTTGGCCCGCTGGTTGACGCTGAGTCGAACGAGAAGTCCCTGTCGGTGGCAATGCGTGAAATCATTGCTGACCGTGTTGTGGCGGAGCACCGCCCGGGCGCAAAGTTCGACGAGGACGGCTACCCCGTTCCCGAGGATCTGTCCGCTGTGATTGATTTCAGCGCGGCTGAGTTCTCTGGCGCTATCGAGGAGGAGTACATCCCCGCAGGTAGCGAAGAGGTTATTGCTATCGAAGAGGTTATCCTCGACGAGTCCGCTGAGTAATCTGCTTCTACAAGGATTCTTTGACGTACCATGCGCATTATCGTTGGTATTGGAGGGGGCATTGCTGCGTATAAGGCGGCGATGCTCCTTCGTCTTTTTGCGAAGAATGGCGACGAGGTAATCGCCATGCCCACCCCGAACGCGACGAAGTTCGTGGGTGTTCCCACCCTGGAGGCGCTGAGCGGCAACCCCGTCTCAACGGACGTGTTTGACCGCGTGCCGGAGGTGAACCACGTGCGTCAAGCTGAGCAGGCTGACGCTGTGGTGATTGCCCCGGCAACCGCTGATTTGCTGGCTCGTTTGGCGGCTGGCCGTGCGGATGATCTGCTGTCCTCCACGGTGTTGACCACGCACGCCCCGGTGATTTTAGCGCCGGCGATGCATACCCAGATGTGGGAGCATCCGGCGACTCAGGCGAATGTGCAGACTCTGCGTTCGTGGGGTTATCACGTGATTGAGCCTGCGATTGGGCGTTTGACGGGCCCGGATTCTGGCCCGGGTCGCATGCCTGAGCCGGAGGATATTTTCACGGTGGCTCTGGATGTGATTGCGCGCTTCCCGAAGGGTCAGGTGCACCCGGTGTACACGCCCGGTTACGCGCCGACTGAGCCCCTGTACACGGGTACGGAGCAGGAGCGTATGGCGGCGGCTCGTGCGGCGACGCTGACTTCGGCGCTGCTGGGTCAGACTGAGCCGGGTCAGGTAGCTGGCGCATCCGAATCGCTGCGTGGTCCTCTGGCCGGTCGCCTCGTGGTCATTACCGCTGGCGGC
>CALGXU010000322.1 GCA_937935205.1 uncultured Rothia sp. | reverse complement strand
GGACGCTATCGGCCGTACCTGGCAGATGTCGACCGTTCAGTATGACTTCAACCAGCCGAGCCGTTTCGGTCTGGAGTACCAGGCTGCGGACGGTACCGTGCAGGAGCCGGTCATGATTCACTCGGCGAAGTTCGGCTCGATTGAGCGCTTCTTGGGTGTGCTGACTGAGCACTATGCAGGCGCGTTCCCGGCATGGTTGTCGCCGGTTCAGGTGATTGGTGTGCCGGTGGCTGAGGCGTTCAACGACTACATGACTGAGATCGCTGATAAGCTGCGCGCTCACGGTGTGCGTGTTGAGGTGGATTACGGTTCGGACCGCTTCACCAAGAAGATTCGTACTGCGTCTACTGAGAAGGTTCCGTTCATTCTGATTGCTGGCGGTGAGGATGCGGAGCACGGCGCTGTTTCGTTCCGTTTCCGCGGCAACAAGCAGGAGAACGGCGTGCCCGTGGATGAGGCTGTGGCACGTATTGTGGAGCATATCCGCAACCGCGTGAACGAAGACCCCAAGCCCAGCACGGAGGCTGCTGAGTAGTACTAGGCTTTCTGGTCTAGCTCGCATATAGAAACCACCCCTTTTGCGGCGACAAGCTGCGGAGGGGGTGGTTTTTTGTTTGCTTTGAGGATGCGAAGGGTGAGAGAGCGGTTGGGTGCAGAAAGCTGTGTCGCGGGCTAGTTTTTAGGTCCAGAGTGCTAGCGTGGTAGTAAGGCGAACGTCCATAGTCATTCAGAAAATGGGTAGCTGGATGGTCCTGAAAATGATGTATCGCTGTTGGTTATTGAGGGAGCACGAGCGTATGAAGTCGAATAAGTATGTTCCTGTTGGGATGCTGTTCCTGATCCTGGCAATTATCTTGAACGTAGTGTCAAATGTCAGTGACCTAGTGATTGGAATTCTCTACGGCATCTCAATAGCAGTATTGATTATTGGACTACTTAATAGTCGAAAATAAGTGCTGTAGCAAGCAAAAACAGACCCGGCGGACTATCCATCAGATAGCCTGCCGGGTTTTTCGGGAAGCCAAGTTTGTTCACGAAGAATTAGCAGGCTTTGCTGTTGAAGCGCATCTGAAAGGGGTGAAGGTATGGCAAGCATTGAGGTGATGAAGGAACGGGCTCGTATTGTGGGTCGTTTCAATCTGTCTGCTCGCCGAAACCCGGAGCACAAGGCACTTGTTGCGCTCGCTGCACAGAAGGCGGGAGGGGAGTGCCATGTTATC
>CALGXU010000321.1 GCA_937935205.1 uncultured Rothia sp. | reverse complement strand
TCTCAAAGCCACCCTGGAACTGGCCGCAAAGAACAGGCAGGGCGGCATCGACCGCAAGAAAATTGCCCTCAAGCAGGGTGAATCACTGGCACGTAAGGCAAATAATGACGCCTACGGCGACATTGCTGTCAACCACATCAGCATGGAGTACGGGGCAGACAACGCCTTCGTTGAACTGAGTGCCATCGAGGGTAAGAACCTGCTCCGCCTTGGCGAATCTCTCGGCGACGAAAACATGGACCAGGTGCACCACACCATGATTCGTGAAACGATTCGCCATCACCTCAACAAGGAATATCAGCTCCAGGGTAAGGGCGTGAAGGTGCTCTCGCTCTTCTTCACCGACAGCGTGCACAGCTACCTGGGCGACGGCACCAACAACATGGACGCCAATGGTGACTTTGCTCGATGGTTTGACGAAATTTACCGCGAAGAAGTCGAACGCCTCGAGCAGATGACCGGAATCAGTAACTTCTGCTCCCACGACCCACTGACCGCCCGCCGTGCTTACTTCTCACAGCTCAAAGCCAAGCGCGGCCAAACTCAGGGCGAATACGTGGACTCCACCGGCAAGAAGGAAGATGACGACGCCTACGAGCTCATCATGCAGGACAAGGAACGCCTGCTTAGCCTCGCTGAACCAGTCCGTTTCATCTTCAGCCACTCGGCGCTACGCGAAGGCTGGGACAACCCCAACATCTTCCAGATTTGCGTGCTCCGCACCATGAACACCGTGACCGAACGTCGCCAGACCATCGGCCGCGGTCTGCGTCTACCCGTTAGCGTCAACAACGGAACCCTCACGCGACTCACCGACCCGAACCTCGCACGCCTGACCGTCATCGCCAACGAGTCGTACCGCGACTTCGCTGACTCCCTGCAACGCGAATACCGCGAGGCCGGCGTAAGCATCGGACGTGTGCGCCGCACCGACTTTGCGGGTATCGCCGCGCGCCAGAACGGCAAAGTCTCTCCGACTGACACCCTCGGTGTTACCCAGTCCGGTGAAATTTTTGATGCCCTCGTTAAGAACGGAATGCTCACGAAGGACGGCGAACCGACGGCCCAGTTCACCCCGAACATGCTCGGCTTCACCCTGAACCTGCCTGAAGAATTCGAAGTATACGAAGAAGAAATCACCCAGGTTCTTGACTCTAACCAGGACGCCACCAAGCTCGTTGAAAACGTGAAGAAGCGCGGAACCCGCAAGTTCAACCCGAACTTTCCCACCGAGCTTTTCACCGAACTCTGGGAACGCATCGCAGCTGACACCAACTACTGGGTGCAGCTCGATTCCTCGACGATAAACGATAAAGCCGTAGAACTTATTAGGGAAGCCTCCAAAGACATCAAACCCGTTCGGATTCGAATCGAAGAATCATCCATTGACGTGCGCCGATCCGGGGTTAAAGCCGGAGGAAGGACCTGGAACTCAACCTCGCGAACGGAAGAGCTCAACCACTCGTACCCCCTGCCTGATATCGTGGCAGAGTTGCAGAAAGCGACCGATCTCTCCCGCAAAACCATCGTTGATATTCTCAAGAACTCCGAAACTCTGGATAAGTTCATTGCGAACCCCGGCGAATACATGGTGACCGTGCGTAGGATTCTGCAGAGCGTTGTCGAAGACTTGGCGCGGTATAACGCTGTCTTCCGCCCGCGCATCGTAGACATTGAAACCTACCAGGAAGAAACCGGAGCCACCCCCCGGTACCACGCAGAGCTTGAACCGGACGAGGAGCAAGATATTCTCTGGCATGACGTTAGCGGTGGTGGCGATTACCTTACTGAGGGTGCCGCCATGCCGTTGATGCTCGCTTCAGAGGCCCTCGCCCAGCTGCAGAATGACCGCAATGACTACCCGCTGGAGAAGCTCCATAAGGCGTTGCGACCCGAAAAGACTGACTACAACTACCTGCTACTCGACTCCCAGACTGAGCTCCAGTTCGCCCGTAAGCTGGAAGACAGCTCGGCTGTTAAGTTCTTCATGAAGCTCCCCTCGAACTTCAAGATCGACACCCCCAGCGGCAAGTACAACCCCGACTGGGCATACGTTCTTGAAAGCGACGACGGAGAGAAGACCTTCTGCGTTGTGGAAACGAAGAGCACTCACAACGAGGCAGAACGTCGCGATGAAGAAAACCAGAAGATTGAAATCGGTACGAAGCACTACGATGCCGTCAACCGTCTGATTCTTAGCGCAAAATACTCTTCTAACGGGTCTAGCCTGGAAGTCTTGCCGAAGGTTTACTATGCGGTGAAGACTCACGAGGATTCGCCCATTCCCAGGTAGCCAGGTAGTAACCCGCGGTAATCCGCCCAGAAGCCACATGTGTTTCGAAAAGCCACTTCTTTGGTGGCTTCTCGAAACACATG
>CALGXU010000320.1 GCA_937935205.1 uncultured Rothia sp. | reverse complement strand
TCGTAACAAGGTAGCCGTATCGGAAGGTGCGGCTGGATCACCTCCTTTCTAGGGATATATGAGAGTGTAGAGGCTACGGCCTGTACATGTCTCCATCTTTAGGTCGGCACTGTGGCATTGGATTTGTATTGTTTAGTTTTGAAAGGTCAATCCTTTCAACTGTACCTTGACAACTACATGAAAACGTAAGAAACGAAAAAGACCTCTTTAAGAAATTAGAGAGTTCGAACCTTAGAAAACTCAAAAGGTAAGTTAAGTAAGTAAGGGCGTACGGCGGATGCCTTGGCCATATCAGCCGAAGAAGGACGCGATAAGCTGCGATAAGCTGCGGTGAGGTGCAAGTAACCAGTGACCCGCAGATTTCCGAATGGGGAAACCCGGCAGTAGTAGTACTGTCACCTCTCTTTGAGAGGAGGGCACCCGGTGAACTGAAACATCTAAGTAGCCGGAGGAAGAGGAATCAAAAGAGATGCCCCCAGTAGCGGCGAGCGAAGCGGGCAAAGCCCAAACCGGAGCGGGAAACCGCACCGGGGTTGAGGACTACCAACAAGTACCTAGATGAAGTCGAATCAGGTGGGAACCTGAGCCAGAGACGGTGAGAGCCCGGTAGACGTAAAGAAGGGTATGGGGTAGTATCCGGAGTACCACGGGGCACGAGGAACCTTGTGGGAAGCAGGGGGGACCACCCTCCAAGGCGAAATACTGATATGGACCGATAGCGCATAGTACCGTGAGGGAAAGGTGAAAAGAACCCCGGGAGGGGAATGAAAGAGAACCTGAAACCGTATGTCTACAAGCAGTCGAAGCACCGTATGCGTGCGACGGCGTGCCTATTGAAGAATGAACCGGCGAGTTATTTCATCCGGCGAGGTTAAGCGGAAAACGCGGAGCCGAAGCGAAAGCGAGTCTGAACAGGGCGACAAGTCGGATGGAATAGACCCGAAACCACAGTGATCTATCCATGCCCAGGTTGAAGCACAGGTAAAAATGTGTGGAGGACCGAACCAGTGAGCGTTGAAAAGCTTTTGGATGAGGTGTGGATAGGGGTGAAATGCCAATCGAACGTGGAGATAGCTGGTTCTCCCCGAAATAGCTTTAGGGCTAGCCTCATGGCAAGAGTGCAGGCGGTAGAGCACTGAACAGGGTAGGGGCCTATCCGGCTACCGAACCTAATCAAACTACGAATGGCTGTACTTATCCATGGGAGTCAGACTGCGAGTGATAAGACCCGTAGTCAAGAGGGAAACAGCCCAGACCAACAGCTAAGGTCCCCAATGCCGTACTAAGTGGTAAAGGATGTGGAGTTTCGAAAACAACCAGGATGTTGGCTTAGAAGCAGCCACCATTAAAAGAGTGCGTAATAGCTCACTGGTCGAGAGACTCTGCGCCGAAGATGACCGGGGCTAAAGTACGGAACCGAAGCTTTGGCATGTATGTAAATACATGGGTAGGGGAGCGTTCCTGCATGGGCGAAGCCTGACCGGAAGGACAGGTGGACAGGCAGGAAGTGAGAATGCCGGTATGAGTAGCGAAAAGAAAGGTGAGAATCCTTTCCACCGAAAGCCTAAGGGTTCCTGGGCAACGATCGTCGACCCAGGGTAAGTCGGGACCTAATCCGAGGCGAAGACGCATAGGAGATGGACAACAGGTTGAAATTCCTGTACCGACGTCGTCTGTTTGAGCGATGGAGTGACACAAGAAGGAAAGTTCGCATGCGATTGGAAGAGCATGTCTAAGCAGGTAGGTTGAATACCAGGCAAATCCGGTATTCTAAAAGCCGAGAAGTGATAGGGAGCCTGTAGAGATACAGGTGAAGGAACCGGGACTCGATTGTCAAGAAAAGCTTCTAGTGAAGACGACGCCGCCCGTACCAAAACCGACACAGGTAGGCAAGAAGAGAATTCTAAGGTGCGCGGGAAAACCCTCGTTAAGGAACTCGGCAAAATGTATCCGTAACTTCGGGAAAAGGATAACCCAGAGTACGTGAAGGAAAGAAACATCCGGAGCGGGAATGGGTGGCACAAGAGAGGCCCAAGCGACTGTTTACCACAAACACAGGCGTCTGCTAAAGAGAAATCTGATGTATAGATGCTGACACCTGCCCGGTGCTGGAAGGTTAAGAGGACGTGTTAGCCGTAAGGCGAAGCAGAGAATTGAAGCCCCAGTAAACGGCGGCCGTAACTATAACGGTCCTAAGGTAGCGAA
>CALGXU010000319.1 GCA_937935205.1 uncultured Rothia sp. | reverse complement strand
GTGAGTACGTGCCCGTCCCGGTTGCGGATTGCTACAGCACACACGTTCACGACGCGGTGCGTGCTGTCGATGGCGCTGTGTTCAGTAACGCTGTGTTCAGTAACGCTGTGTTCAGTAACGCTATGTTCGGTGAGCTGGGCTGCTTCTACTCGGTTCTGCGGGTTCTTCTGCGTGGGCATCTTTCTACCCTAGCATTTCCGTATCCTCCAGCAGGCGCTGTGCGTGTTTGTCTTATTCATCCGCCCTATTATGCGCCCTGTAGGCGTTGGTTTTACGTAATATTTCGGCGAGTTATCTTATGTCCGGTTTATGCGTTTAGGTGCGTGTTACGGTGTAATTAACCGCGATGTCGCGGTACCGTATACGCACTCGACTTGGCGCGATACAGGAAGAGTGCGGATCACTCAATCACTCATGTAGAAGGAACTTCATGATGGCTAACTCTTCTCGTTCCCGCCGCTACGGTAGCGCCGGCGCTTCTGTTCTTCTTGCCGCGTCGTTGAGCCTGTGCGCTCTGCCTTCTGTTGCGGCGGCTAACACCCCGGATCCGGTGAACCCGCCGGTTATTACGGTCTACAACTACAAGGTTGAGACCAATACCCGTGAGCTGAAGACCGCCCTGCGTCTGAACAAGATTACGCTCAAGGCGACGAAGCTGCCCGCGAAAACTACTGCTTTTTCCCCGGCTTTGCATGAGGCAAACCATAGGGGTTTCCCGTTTCTGAACCCGATTCAGACGGTGCACGTTGCGGGCCCGTTCAAGGATGGTACAGCTACTGCGACCCACTACGTTCCTGGAGAATTGATTGACCCGGCGAAGAACTACAGCTTCGTCGCTAATATCACCGTTGATGGTTATTATTCGGGCGGCAAGGTGCTGCGCATGGACGTTGTGAAGGATAGCGCCGCACCGGTCCTTCAGGTGGATTCTCCGCGCTTGAACACCAAGGGTGAGACTGTGTTGAAGGTGCGCGGTACCGGCTACACCGGTGAGGCGACCCCGCACGGTGTGCGCGTGGTGGTGTCTGATACGAACGTGTGGGTTCCCGGCCGTTTTCCCCAGCAGGGTATGCGCTTCGTGGCTGAGGTGACCGTACCTGCTTCGCAGATTCACAACGGTGCTTTTGAGACGGAGGTGAAGGTTCCGGCGGATGTTGCGGCGACGCTGAATACCTCTCACAAGTACATTGCGGGCACCATGGCGGCTGGCGTTCAGGGTGCTGAGTACGGCTCGTTTGATGCTCAGAAGCCTCTTGAGCTTTTCGCGCAGGAGCCCGTGGTGTCTGCGGTTCCGACCTATGCCCCGACGGTGGCGCCCCTGCCCGAGGCAACCATCGGCGTGAACCCCACTGACGCACCGACCGTAGCGCCCCTGCCCGAAGCAACCGTGGGCGTCAACCCGACGGACGCGCCGACCGTTCCCGCACTGCCGGAAGCAACCGTTGGCGTGAACCCCACTGACGCGCCGACCGTAGCGCCCCTGCCCGAAGCAACCGTGGGCGTCAACCCGACGGATGCGCCTACCGTAGCACCCCTGCCCGAGGCAACCATCGGCGTGAATCCGACCGGTGCCCCCACTGTGGCGCCCCTGCCGGAAGCAACCGTAGGCGTGAACCCCACTGACGCACCCACCGTGGCGC
>CALGXU010000318.1 GCA_937935205.1 uncultured Rothia sp. | reverse complement strand
GCCATTGGAGCCAACCAGCTCTCAGACTCGATGAGCTATATCACCACGCCCATCATTATTTTGGCGCTGACCGGCTCCCCCGAAGCTGCGAGTATCACCCTCTTCGTCGCGGGTGTTCTCGCCACCTGCGCCGGAGCAATATCTGGAACATGGGTCGACAGAATCGGCCCCTCAAAATGCCTGGCACTGTCCTGCATCGGCCAGTCACTGTCCTGGATAGCGATTCTTCTCTACCTCGTTTTCAACGTCACCAACATTTACGTTTTGGTGATCACGATTTCTCTCGCCGCCATCATTTCCACCTTCGACTACCCGAGCGAGCAGTCCATCATCACTCGCGTAGTCCCCAAGGAACACCTGGGGTACGCCTCCGGTATGGGTGAGACGCGCGAGTCCACCGCTAACCTGCTGGGCGGCCCGGTCGCCGGCATCATTATCGGCTTCTCGACCGTGCTCATGACCGCAGTTCACGCGGTCGTCAACCTGCTGGCGTTCATTGTGGCACCTAAGACCTACGGCGCTAGTCGGCAGCCCGCAGAAGAGGAGGAGGGAGAGAAAACCAGCTTCTGGCAGGACTCAAAAGCCGGTTTCGAGTACATCCTGAAGAACAAGGTGCTGGTGTCCATTGCGTTCGTTTCAACGCTTGCGAACTTTGGAACGGTCGGCATTCCGCTCACCTTCATCTACTACTACACCCTGGAGGGCGCACACCCGCTCTTCATCGGCATCTTTGCGAGCGCCTTCGGCGTGGGCGTGCTGCTCGGTTCGTTCCTGGTCGGCCCGCTGACTGAGAAGTTTGCGCTCGGCCCGCTCGGTATCACCTCCCTGGCGATTATGTCGGCATGCTACCTGCTGCTGCCGGTGGTTCATTCGATGCTGTGGGCGGTGTGCTTGCTGATTGTGCTGGCGGGTATTGTGCTCCCCTCCTTCAATTCGAGCATTATTGCGTATATCAACGCATCCACCCCGGAGCACATGATTGGTCGCGTGCACTCGGTGCAGGGCATCCCGAACATGGCGCTGACCCCGCTGGCTGTTCTGCTGGCTGGCTTCCTCATTGTTGATTGGGGTATTACGTACACGGCGCTGTTCTACGCGGTGTTCATTTTCCTGTCGCTGGTGGTGATGGTGTTCCAGAAGCCGCTGCGTCAGCTGCCGCATATCTCGCAGGTAACGAACGCACAGTAGTTCCGCGGTAGCCCTATCTATCAACTCCACTCAACGCCCCCGAAAGCGAATAATTCAACGTGCACTTGCATGAAAATTATTTTCCTTTCGGGGGTGTTCTAC
>CALGXU010000317.1 GCA_937935205.1 uncultured Rothia sp. | reverse complement strand
CGGCAAATCAGGGAACGCATAAGTCAGGTAAAAAAAGAACTTGAAGAGAACGAGGCATAGTCTCTCCTGATAACGAGGCTGATAACGAAAAGAAATACCCTGTGTTTGAGCTAGCTCAAAGATATTCCGGGCTATTCGTTGAGTGGTCAGGGCATAAAAAGCGGGGCGGCGGAACCGAGAAGGTTCGCCGCCCCGCCGTGGCCACCGGAAAATACCGGGGCGAATGTCCTATGGTCCTCGAGGTTTTCACCTCAAGAACTCTCTAAGGGGTGAGCCTCAGATTAGGGAACCAGGAAGGACAGAACGTTGGTCTGCAGGAAGACCAGGACGCAGACGACCACGAGCATACCGAAGGACCAGGGGAGGACAGCCTTGAGGATGTCGGATTCCTTGCCCTCCATGTCCACGGAGGTAGCAGCAATAGCCAGCGACTGCGGGGAGATCATCTTACCGACCACACCACCGGTGGTGTTAGCAGCCAGCATGAGCTCGGGGGTCGCGCCGTGGATACCTGCGTGCTGCAGGTTCTCAGCAGCAGACACCTGCAGCTTGGAGAACAGTGCGTTCGCGCTGGTGTCCGAACCGGTCACAGCGGTACCGATCCAGCCCAGGGCCGGTGCGAGGAATGCGTAGACGGTGCCCAGGCCTGCCAGGAAGGTACCCATAGCAATGGTCTGACCGGAGAAGTTCATGACGTATGCCAGTGCCAGAACCGAAGCAATGGTCAGGATGGACCAGCGCATGCGGTAGACAACGGAACCGAACTCGGTGAAGATCGCCGGGAACTTGAAGGCGTAGCGGCCCTTCTCGTTGAAGAAGAAGTAGACGACAGCAACAACCAGGCCGGAGATGATCAGCAGGGTGCCGGGGTTGGACATCCACGCGAAGTTGTAGACTGCGTCCTTGACGGGCTTGCCGTCAGCGGTGACGAGGCGGGAGCTCAGAGCCTGGATGTCAATCTTGATGACGAAGCCCTTCAGCCATGCCTTCAGGCCAGCGTGCAGGTTAGCAACACCGAAGATTGCGACAACGATGACGTAGGGCAGCAGTGCCATCCAGACGCGAACGGCGGGCAGAGCTTCCTTCTCTTCAGCCTGTGCGGGCAGGCCGTAGCGCTCACGAACGCCCTCTACGCCGCGGGGCTTCCAGAACTGCAGGAAGATCACAGCAACACCCATGGAGACGATGCAAGCAACAACGTCGGTCAGGTTGAATGCGGGGGTAGCAGCGGTGACCCACTGTGCGATTGCGAAGGAAACACCGATGATCAGTGCGGGCAGCCAAGCGTCCTTCAGGCCCTTCATGCCGTCGAGGATGACCAGCAGGATGAGGGGAACGAGCATTGCCAGGAACGGAGCCTGGTGACCAACGATGGTTGCGATAACGTGTGCGTCCTTGCCGCCGACGTCACCTGCGGTGGTAATCGGGACAGCAACTGCGCCGAATGCCACGGGAGCGGTGTTAGCGAGCAGAACGGTGATAGCAGCCTTCAGGGGCTTAACGCCCAGGGCGAGAATCATGGTTGCGGTAATTGCAACGGGAGCGCCGAAGCCAGCCAGTGCCTCGAGCAGACCGCCGAAGCAGAATGCGATGAGGATAGCCTGGATGCGCAGGTCGCCGCCGCCGAGGCGGTCGAAGACGCGGCGCAGATCTTCAAAGCGGCCGGAGAGGACGGTGAGCTGGTAGAACCAGATTGCACCGAGGATAACCCAGCAGATGACCAGACCGTAGATGGCACCGCGGATGGCGCTCAGACCGGCGAGGTCAGCGGGCATGTGGAAGCCCAGGACTGCTACGAGGATAGATGCTGCCAGTGCCACGAGTGCGGACCAGTGAGCGCGTGCCTTAACGCCCAGTAGCATCACAAAGAAGGTGAGGAGGGGAATGGTTGCCACGAGTGCGCTGAGGCCGAGGCTACCTCCCACTGCATTGGTTACAGCGGTATAAGTTTCCACTGGAACTCCTTTGGTTCAGGGTGTGTCTTGTGTGTGGTCAGACCATAGATAATCCCGCCGGGGAACGGGTCATTGTTTCCCATGCGGGGATGTGGTCAGACCATTGATCGCATGTTTAGAAGAGTACCGGATAGTGCGGCGTTTCACCAAAAGTGACCTGACTCATTCTCGCATCTAAGGGGTGTTTGGGAGGTTTGTGCCCCGTGAATTTACCGAAATATTGCGACTCTGATAGTTAATGCCAGCTTCTGAAACTCGAATATTTCTGAAGGCGTAAAGAATCGGGTGTATGAGTAGCCGGTTTATCCGTTGGGGAACCTTCAGCTGCGAGCACATTCTTGAAAAGAATGTTGCGTTAAAGAGGAGTCACCCCACAAAACAATCATTAATGCTTCAGAAAGGCTTATTTCCAGGGGATTTATCAACTGAAGATGTGTGTTTGATAAACGTTCAATAGATAAAGAGGTGTAGGGGATGGGGTGAGGGTAAAAACTAGATGAGGTCATATGTACCGGAAGGTAGGAAAATATACCTTAAGGTCAGGGCGACCTAACCCGTTATTTAACAAGGAAAGTATGCGCTATTTCGACTAGAGAAAAGCCGCACAACGGTGTTAAATGGCAAGGAAGATAAAAGACATCACCACGGTTTCTGATCCCACCGCATCCCACCTCCACTTGGGGCGCGCACACCAGCCGGAACCCACCGGCCCAGCTTCCCCGGCTCAATACTTCTGAGCCGCATCTTTTGGAAGACCGAACTTATTCGGACTGTGCCCCGCCTGCCCCAGACGCAGGCGGTGAGACCGAGAAACTCTGAACACAGAGGAAAGGACGGACAAGTCATGCGTATTGCACTCTTCTCCACGTGCATCGTTGACGGCATGTACCCCCGCGTAGCACGCGCCACCGTCGAAATTCTTGAGCGCCTGGGCCACGAGGTTGTCTTCCCCCCGAACCAGACCTGCTGCTCCCAGATGCACGTCAACTCCGGCTACTTCGATGACGGCTACGAAGTCATCAAGAACCACGTCGAGGCATTCGACTCCTGGGACTGGGACGTTGCTGTTGCACCCTCCGGCTCCTGCGTCGGCTCCCTGCGCCACCAGCAGGCAATGGTCGCACGTAGCCGCGGCGACGAAGCACTGGCCCTGAAGGCAGAGCAGATCGCTTCCCGCACCTTCGAGCTCTCCCAGCTGCTGATTGACATCCTCGGCATCACCAACGCCGCTGAGCAGCTCGGCTCCTACTTCCCCGAGCACGTCACCTACCACAGCTCCTGCCACGGTATGCGTATGCTCGGTCTGGGCACCCGCCAGCAGGACCTGGTCCGCACCGTTGAGGGCATCAAGTACACCCAGATTGAGGGCATGGACCAGTGCTGCGGCTTCGGCGGTACCTTCTCCTTCAAGAACGCTGACGTCTCCGGCGCAATGGTCAACGACAAGGCAGACAATGTTGAAGCAACCGGCGCATCCGTGTGCACCGGCGGTGACTGCTCCTGCCTGATGAACATCGGCGGTGCGCTCTCGCGCCGCGGCTCGAAGGTTCAGACCATCCACTTCGCGGAGATCCTCGCATCCACCAAGGAAAACCCGCTCAAGATCAACTCCGAGCATGTTGAACTCTCGATCGGCTAAGGAAAGATAAGACCTCATGACCGCTATTCAGCTTGGTATGCCCAAGGTCGTTCACTACGGCGAGGGCAACATTTTCGAAGAAACCCCCTTCCCCAAGTACGCGAAGGAAGAGCTCAAGAACGAGCAGCTGCGCGCCAACCTGCGCTTCGTGACCCACGCGATTCGTAACAAGCGCGCCAAGGTCACCGCTGAGGTGCCCGACTGGCAGGACCTGCGCAACACCGGTGAGTCCGTCAAGAACTACGTTCTGGCGAACCTGCCCGAGCTGCTCGAGCAGTTCGAGCGTAACTTCACCGCTGCGGGCGGCCACGTGCACTGGGCACGCAACGCCACCGAAGCAAACCAGATCGCTCTGGAACTGATTCGTGAGCAGGGCGTGGACGAAATCATCAAGATTAAGTCCATGGCAACCGCAGAGACCGGCCTGAACGAATTCCTCGAGGAAAACGGCATCAACGCTATCGAGACCGACCTCGCGGAAGAAATCGTCCAGCTCGGCCACGACCGCCCCTCCCACATCCTGGTGCCCGCAATTCACCGCAACCGCCGCGAAATCCGCGACATCTTCCTGCGCGAAATTGAGGGTATTAACCCGGACATCACCGATGAGCCGGCAGAACTGGCAGAGGCATCGCGTAACCGCCTGCGCAACAAGTTCCTGAACACCACCGTGGCAGTCTCCGGTACCAACTTCGGTATTGCAGAGACCGGTACCCTGACCATCGTGGAGTCCGAAGGTAACGGCCGTATGTGTCTGACCCTGCCCGACACCCTCATTACCTTCATGGGTATTGAGAAGATCCTGCCCACCTTCCAGGACTACGAGGCATTCCTGCAGCTGCTGCCCCGCTCCTCTACCGGTGAGCGCATGAACCCCTACACCTCCATGTGGACCGGTGTGACCCCCGGTGACGGCCCGCAGAACATGCACGTCATCCTCATCGACAACGGCCGTACCGCCGTTCTGGCTGATGAGCTGGGCCGCCAGGCACTGCGTTGCATCCGCTGCTCCGCTTGCATGAACGTGTGCCCCGTGTACGAGCGCGCAGGCGGCCACGCCTACGGCTCCACCTACCCGGGCCCCATCGGTGCAATCCTGTCTCCGCAGCTCTCCGGTATCGAGGCTGCGCACAACAACTCTCTGCCGTACGCATCCTCCCTCTGTGGCGCATGCTACGAGGTCTGCCCCGTGAAGATTAACTTCCCCGAGGTCCTCGTGCACCTGCGCGCTAAGGATGTCGAGTCCAAGCACGCTGTCCGCGAGTTCGAGGGTAACAAGAAGGCTCCCTTCTCGCAGATGGACGGCATGATGCTCGGCGCGAAGAAGCTCTTCACCTCCGGCAAGATGATGTCGATTGCAGAGCGTGGTCTGCCCATGTCCCGCCTTATCACCGGCCGCAAGCACAAGATCACCGCTGTTCCCGGTATCGTCGGCGGCTGGACCGCTTACCGCGACATCCCCGAGCCCCCCAAGGAATCCTTCCGCAACTGGTGGAAGAAGGAGAAGGGCAAGGCTCCGGCACGCGATAACGCACAGCGCGTTGACATTCAGGCCCTCATCGAGGCTAACAAGGGTAAGGCAGCTGAAGCGGCTGCAAACGCTAAGGCTGCTCAGGAAGCCCGTGAAGCTAAGGAGAACAACTAATGTCCTCTGCTAAGGAAGATATCCTCGCACGTATCCGCTCGTCCCTGGCTGACGCACCCGTCGCCCCCGAGCCCGTACGTAACTACCGCCGCGTCAGCGAGCTGAACGAAGAGCAGACCATTGAGATGCTCGTCGACCGCCTCATTGACTACAAGGCAAACGTGTTCCACGCGAACAAGGAGAACATCTCCGAGGTCATCGCAGAACGCCTGGGTGAAAAGTCCACCTACGTGGTTCCCGAGGGCCTGAACATGGAGTGGCTGCCGGCTGACACCGCTGACCGCAAGCGCGTCACCGACTCCGGTAGCACCCTCAAGCCCGGCTGCCTGAGCCTGAAGGAACTGGACGCAGTTGACGCTGTGGTGACCGGTTCGACCGTCTCCTGCGCAGAGACCGGCACGATCTTCTTGAACACCAACCCCGATGAGGGTCGCCGCGCCATCACCCTGGTGCCCGACCACCACATCTGCGTGGTGCCCCGTTCCACCGTGGTGGAGCTGGTTCCCGAGTCGATCGAGCGTATCACCTACACCCGCCCCGTGACCATGATTTCCGGTCCGTCGGCAACCAGTGATATCGAGCTGATCCGCGTGGAGGGCGTGCACGGCCCCCGTACCCTGGACGTCATCATCTACGACGCCTAAGGTAAAGCGCCGGAAGGCAAACCTCTAAAGAAACCGCCCGAGAGCTAAGGCTCCCGGGCGGTTTCTTTGTACCCTCTTCTTGATGCGCTCTTCTTATGCCCTCGCAGCTGCTAGCGCTTCAGAAGCGCAGGCGCTAGTTGTGAGGGCACAAAAACGGTGGCGGGCCCATGTTCCCGCCACCGTTCTGTGGAGTAGTATCTTGTGGTGTATCGACGGTTAGCGTCGTAGCGCCCCGTGTGGGTGCTTAGGCGCGTGCGTCGAAGTGCTGCAGACCGGAGTCCTCGCGGCTACCGCCTTGGCCGTCGCCAACATCGTGGTAGTCGTTGATCCACTCGATCTTCTGAACCCACTTGACCATCTTGTAGCCGTGCATGGAGTCCGCACGCAGACGGAGCGGGCCACCGTACACATCCGGCAGGGGCTTGTCGTTCATGCCCCACGCCAGGATGGTCTCATCTTCCATCGCCATGGAGATGTCCAGGCACTCGTAGTAGGGTTCGGTCGGTCGACCGTCGTAGGTGTGGCCCACGTGGCCGAAGGAGGTCACCATGACGTAGCGAGCGTCATCAGTCTTCTCGACCAGTGCGAGGACGTCGCGCAGGCGCACACCCTCCCACTTGGCGATGCCGGTCCAACCCTGCATGCAGGTGTGCATGGTGATGTTAACTTCCTTGCCCAGCTTCTTGAGGTCATCAATGCTCAGGGACTTGGATTCCTTCACCAGACCACCCAGCTCCAGGCGGTAGTCAACGAACTCGTGTTCCTTCAGACGGTTCCACTCGGTGCTCTCACGCTCTGTCGGCGGGCGAGTGTTAACCCAGTGGAAGGGCGAAATGTCGGCATCGGTGAAGGTCTTCTTCTGCACCTGACGGGAGGTGATACGGTCCAGCAGGACGTTACGAATCGGCTGGGTCAGACCCCAAATGAAGGTCTGGGTGAATCGCAGGTCGCGCAGGGACCAGTACGAAGCGAAAATCCACAGAGCCACAGCGAAGACAATACCACCAATGAGCATGGTGACTGCCTGAGCGAACTGTGCTGCGTCGACCTCGTTGTAGGGCTTGTTCAGCATCATGTGGGCGATGTTGTACTGGGGGTGAACCACGAACACCAGCGCCACGTGAATGACGGTGAATACGCAGTAGAACGCCATGCCCAGGAAGTGGATGGAACGTGCGGTCTGGCGGTTACGGAAGAGGCGCACGTAGCCGGGGAAGCGGCCGCAGAATGCCGGGCTCATGATCGGGCCGGTTGCAATCATCAGCGGTGCCACGATGAACACCACAGTGAAGTACATGATCTGCTGCAGAGCGTCGTAGGGCTGGAAATGCTCGATCGAGGGAATCTGGAAGCCAGCGTAAATCTGGATGGATTCCCACGCCTGCGGGATGATGTCCCAGCTGGTCGGGACGATGCGGCGCCACTGACCGGTCAGGAACAGCAGGGAGACATATACCAGACCGTTAACAATCCAGATGACGGTCACCAGCGCGTGCCATGCGCGGCCCAGACCAATCTGGGCTTTACCGGGCAGAGAAATCAGGGGAGACAGGGTGCGCTGGTCATCGCGCGCAGTAAATGCGCCGGGGGTGGTAGGGACCTTGTCCTTGGTGAACTTGAGCCACTCAGAACCCGGGGTGCAGTGGTTGTTCCAGTACAGGCGGGGGTGAGAGGCGAGAACTTCCCAACCTGAACGAATCAGGAAGCCCATCATAATGAAGTTGATGAAGTGCGTAATTCGGAGCCAGGCCGGGAAGTCCAGCTCTACGCCACCAGTGCTCGCGGTGAGGAGTAGTTGGTGCATGATATTTCCTTCGGAAATGACTGTGTGTGCAGACAATCGTTAGGATTCAGTGCGAGGCCTTGAGATGCGAAGTTAGAAATAGTTACCTTTCTGAACCATATGATCCTCCTCAGTGGTTGGGAGCCGCCGGGGGTATCGTCGCGGATACTCCCGAAAGGGGCGCCTCCCGTGTGTGTGAGGGGAGGTGCGCCAGCTCCCGCTGGGGCGGAAGCGACTCTGTGTATGTATGTTGGTTTATGTGTGTTTCAGGGAAATTCCCTGTCCGCTTTCAATTTTATAGGACAAAGTGTCAGTCGAGAAAGCTAAGACACGTCATGTTCTGTAATATTTGCATAAAAAATCCGAATTTAAGGAAAGATTCTCATCTTCTCGCGGTTTATCAGGTCATTCAGGTGCAAAAAACCCGCCGCAGCCTCTAGAGAGGACGCGGCGGGTTTTGGTCCCGTATGTGGGATACACGTTGGTTTGCGGGGCTTTGAGTGCCTGGTATTGTGTGTGGTTTTGCAGACCCAATCCCACATAGGGTTGAGGTGACTGTAAGCGGGATACCCCCTCACACCGGTTTATTTCATGAAAGACCGAAGCTCAACCACAGCGTAGCCGCAGCTACTTCTCCGCAGAATCCCCTACTGAGCCCTTACGCTTCTTTGCCTCAGCTCGAGATGCATCGCTAGAACCAGAGGAAGCGCCCGCAGCGCCCTGAGAGTCGCTCTGAGCATCAGAGCTATCCGCCGTATCAGCCTGAGACTTCAAACGAACCACCGGAATCATGCCCGTGGCAAGCTTCGCCTGCGCATTACGCTGAGCCTTCAGAGCATTCATCTGCTCCTTACGGCTCGGCTCCTGCGCAGACGGCTCAGCAGAACCAAACGCCTGACGAATACCCAACGCCCATAGCGGGAACAACAGAACCGTCAGCGCGCCGCCAGCCACCAGCAGAGAAGCCGTCGACTCCTCCAAAAGACCCGAAGTCGTCGCAACCTCTGTCACCGCCACAATAATCGGCAGACCCGCCGCCGAATACAGCGCCAACTGCGCCTTCTGCGCGCGAGTGGTCAGACCCGAACGAGTA
>CALGXU010000316.1 GCA_937935205.1 uncultured Rothia sp. | reverse complement strand
GGTGAGAGGTACCATCCGGGTAGTCATAAGTCAGGATGTCAGAAACTTCCACGTTACGAATCGTCACGTTACCCGTAAAATTACCACCGTTCCGCTGAATATCATCACGGCCGCTCTGAATTGTTTCCTTCACCTGACCCAAGGTTCCAGAATCAACAAACTTCAGCAATTCTTCGTCGCTGGTGTGCTCGAAGTCCCCATGCAACCATGCATTGAATATACGCATATCGTTCACCGCAACGCGCTTAGCCGCTTCAATCGCAGCTTCCTTAGCAATCGCGGGATTAGCATTCGTGTCATCCGCTGCACGAACCTCAACCACTTCAGAACCCTTCGGTTCTGCAACCGTCGAGGCAGAGACCTGAGAAGCAGCAGACGCACTCGCCGAAGCAGTGGCAACCGGGGCGTTAGATGCAGAAGCAGATTCGCTAGTTGCCTGTCCGCCGCCGCATGCGGAGAGCGTGAGGAGCAGAGTCACTGCTGAGAGGGTGATTCGGTAGTTCAGAACTTTCAAGGTCTCTCCTTTGAGCTCTCCCCTGACTATATGCCTGACATAATTCAAGCTTCAGGAGGAGGGTAGTAATTTATCGGCTACCCTCACGGTAGCATAGCCTATGAGACGACACAGACACTGGGTGAGGGATATATGCGTGATGTTCTGGGTCTAACCTCTACTCTGCATAGAGGTAACTGCAACACAAAAGGTTAGGGTCTATGAGGCGCAACCACTGTTGAGCTGGCGTGCGCCTGCGTACATGTAACGGCCGTCCTGCATACGAAGCACCAAAACCTCATCGGTAGAGGTCGAATCCTTGCCGACGATAGCGCGCTTACCATCAGGAGTGTGCACCTGCGTCCAGTCAGCGCAATACGTTACCTTCAAGTACGAGTAAGGGTGAGAGGATCCGTCCTGGTACTTAGAACTCAGCACCTCGGATACCTGCATGTCACGAATCGTTACGTTGCCTGCAAAGGGGCCGCCGTTGCCTTCAACTCCGTCACGGGAAGCCTGAATCGTTTCCTTCACCTGGTCCAAGGTTCCAGGCTCCACGAACTTCAGCAGTTCTTCGTCGCTGGTGTGCTCGAAGTCCCCGTGCATCCAGGCATTCAGCATTCGGTTCTCGTTCGCTGCAACCCGCTTGGCTGCCTTGATTGCTGCTTCCTTAGCAATCGCAGGGTCTGCGTTGGTGTCATCATCCGCGCGCACCTCAACCACTTCGGAGCCCTTCGGGTCCGCCGCCACGGTTGCAAAAGCCGAAGGGGTGGAAACAGCAGACGTGCTCGCAGAGGCGGTTGTGACCGGGGAGGTAGAAGCAGATTCGGAAGATTTATCGGTAGCCTGGCCACCGCCACAGGCGGAAAGCGCGAGGATTAGGGTCGTTGCTGAGAGGGCAGTGAGAGTGGTTCGGTGCTTCAGAGTCTTCATGGTGTTCTCCTTTGAGGTTCCCCTTTATCTGGTGCCTGGCATGTGTAGGCTCCAGAAGGGAAAATTTATCGGTGCATTCACCCTAGCACACCAATTTCTTGAAGATATTTGCAAGGGGTTGTTCGAGCAACGCAGTGACATCTTCATGGAGCTGTTAGTTCCTGATGCATATAAAAATGTACATAACAGCGAATATGTTCGCTGTTATGTACATTTTGAGCTTATGACCCGTCAGCTACTTTAAGAAGAAGCGCATCCCTTACCGATAGATCGGGCACCGTTATAAACATAACGACCATCCGGCAAACGAATCACCAGAACATCAACGGTCATCGTCGACTCCGGACCAGTAATAGCACGCTCACCATCAGCAGTACGCAGCTGCGTCCAGTCCGAGCAGTACTTCACGCGTAGCACGGAGTAGGGATGAGAGGTGCCATCGGGGTATTCAGAAGCAAACACATCCGCCACCGACATATCACGAGCAATGACCTCGCCCTTGAAAGCGCCACCATTGTTCTTAACATCATCACGGGTAACCTGAATATTTTCCTTGACCTTATCCAGCGTTTCCGGAGCCACAAACCGCAGCAATTCCTCATCACTGGTGTGCTCAAAGTCCCCATGTGCCCAAGCGTTAAACATACGCATGTCGTTCAACACGACGCGTTTGGCTGCCTTGGTTGCTTCTTGCTTAGCAATCGCGGCATCGGCATTCGTATCATCAGCCGCACGCACCTCAACCACCTCGGATCCCTTAGGGTCCGCCGCCACAGTTGCAGACGCTGAAGCCTTCGCAGTAGTGGGGGTGGACGCAGCAGACGCGCTCGCCGAGGAGGAAGTTACCGGCGCAGTAGATGCAGTAGCAGATTCGGAAGATTCACTGGTAGCCTGACCACCGCCACATGCGGAAAGTGCGAGCATCAGGGCGACAGACATGCCTGCCAGGCCAGTACGGGTGGGTCGGTGTTTATAGGTCTTCATGGTTTCTCCTATGAGGGGCCCTCATCTGGTGCCTGGTATGTGTAGGCTCCAGGAGGATTTTTATCGGCTGTCTTCACGGTAGCACACAGACCCACCAGGACATCCATCAAACGGTTAGATGCTCAGAGTGACACCGCGTGCGATGGCGAGGCTCTGGTAGCGAGCCATCTCATCGGTAGTGTCGAAACCAACGGTAGTGAGGTTTTTCAGGCGGGCGGAGACAGCATCCCAGCAGGCCTGTGCCTCAACAACGGTGGTATCCGGGGCCTTCAGCTCGGCGGCACATTCTCGGCAGACCCTGCCGAGGATTTCAGTGTTGTGTTCAGGGCAGTTTCCCTTGGGGAGGTCAGCGGTGTGCGCCCCGTGGGTAGGTGCCGGTGCGGAAATACCCAACAAGGCGGGTTCACGGGTGATAGCAGAGGAAACCAGAGCCTGAACATTACCTACCGAGGTGGCACGGCTCAGCACCGTGTCGATAGCAGAGCGCAGAGCACCATCTGAGACAGCACCCACCTGCATACCAGCGGCAGCTAGTGCTGCACGTAGCTCCGTGATGTCCACACCCGCGTGAGCAGGGATAGAGACCACCTCAGGAGCAGGCTTCGCTAGGGCTGTAGCGGGTGCAGGCTGAGATTCCTGACGTTTCGAGGATTCCGGTACAGACACTGCGAGACGAGTGCTAGTGCGACGACTACGGCGGGTACCCCAGCCGAGCAACTTAC
>CALGXU010000315.1 GCA_937935205.1 uncultured Rothia sp. | reverse complement strand
TATAGTTGGGGCGCTACCGGGGTATAAGGAAAGGGGTGGGCCGCACACACAAAGACCCACCCCTCATGTTCCGGGTACTGTAATTGGCGCGGCCTCGCACCGGTACCCGGAGCTTCATGGTCGATGCAGGAGAGATGAAGAGTCATCGACCACGCTATGGTGCCTGTTGGCACGTTTTTCTCGGCTCTTCCCGCCCGCTCTTTCAGGTTCTGATGTCCGGCTGAAAGAGCGGGAGGGAAGAGGCGAAAGTTTATTTTTCCTCGAATTTTTTAAAATTTCGAGGGCTTAGAGGAACTTGGCGATGTCCTCGACCAGCGGCTTGAGGGTTTCGCGGTCGATGTACTCAGCCTTGCCGGTCTTGTAGCATTCGAGCATCTGCTGAATACCTTCGTTCGGGTGCGGGTTCGCCATGAGCCACGCGCGCACCGGGCCCTTCAGAGCGGTCTTGTGAGCCAGCGAAATCTTGTCGAAGTCGATGCCGCCACGCAGGTGGTAGACGGGGCGACCTTCGGTCAGCTCGGGGGTGTAGCTCTTAGCGACGGCCTTGTCCAGCAGCTTCTTGGAGTATTCACCGGTGAAGGAGACGGTGAAGAACGCGGTGCGGTTCTTCTTGGGTGCAATGATCGGCAGGATCTTCTTGCGAAGTGCCGGTGCGCCGTTGAGGAATCCACCGTAGTCGCTGCCGGCGATCACGAAGGCGTCGAATGCCTCAGCCTGCTCGGGGGTGACCTTGGAGGCGGGGACAGTCTCAACCTCGGGAGCCTGCGGGAGTGCACGCAGATCTTCTGCCAGCCAGGTGGCGTACTGTTCGGTGTAGCCGTAGGTGGAGCCGAAGATAATCAGCACGCGAGTAGTCATCTGTGAACCTTCCAGATATATTTCGCATTTCATATACTAATTATGGGTTCCAATATAGGCTAGGCGCGCGAAAATGTGAAATCGCCTAGTCCTTGGATGCCCTATCTATCTTCTCATAGCCCACTCTGAGTGTCTCTAGGTTTTTGAAACACGCCCGAAGGTTATCGAGTGTGACTAAATATTGCGTAATGAATGGTCGGTTCTATGGGTGAAAAGTACCCTAATTTACTTTCCGAGGTGAGTCGGGGGTGAGCTGGGGTGGTGGGCGTGAAAACTGGCTTTCCATGGCGTGCCTGACGGGTGGGAGGTGGTGCTCAAAATGCGATGTGAAACACAAATTCTTCGGTGGAAAGAGTTGGGGGAACCATACCCAAGCGGGCTTAAAACCCCTATAATTGAGAAAGAGTCCCACGCATCCGGCATGTGGTTACCTGTTAGAACACGTGGGAATAATTGGGAATTTGACATTAGTCTTCCCCGGAAAATCAGTGTGAGCCTTCAGTGGCCACATGAAACAACACACAAAGGTTAGGTACATGAGGCGCGCAAAAATCGTTGCAACCATCGGTCCGGCAATCGAGTCCCCCGAGAAGATCTCCGAGGCAATCAAGGCTGGCCTGAACGTCGCCCGTCTGAACATGAGCCACGGTGACCACGCCGAGCACCAGGCACGCTACAACACCATCCGTGAACAGTCTGCAAAGCTCGGTAAGGACGTTGCTATCCTCGCCGACCTGCAGGGCCCCAAGATTCGCCTCGAGCGTTTCGCAAACGGCAAGGAATACCTTGAGCCCGGCGCAGACTTCACCATCACCTCCGAAGACGTTGAAGGTACCGCAGAAATCTGTGGCACCACCTACAAGGGCCTGCCCGGCGACGTAAAGCTCGGCGACAAGCTCCTGCTCGACGATGGCAAGATCCGCCTCGAAGCTATTGAGGTAACTCCCACCCGCGTTCGCACCCGCGTGGTTGTCGGCGGTCCCATCTCCAACAACAAGGGCATCAACCTGCCCGGCGCAGCAGTCTCCCTGCCCGCGCTGACCGAGAAGGACGCAAACGACCTGCGCTTCGCACTGAAGATGGGTGCAGACATCATTGCACTCTCCTTCGTCCGTACCGGTGCAGACGTTGACCCCGTCCACAAGATCATGGAAGAAGAGGGTATTCGCGTACCCGTCATCGCCAAGATCGAGAAGCCCCAGGCAGTTGAGAACCTGCAGGACATCATCGACAAGTTCGACGGCATCATGGTCGCTCGTGGTGACCTCGGTGTTGAGCTGCCCTTCTCCGAGGTTCCTCTCGTCCAGAAGAAGGCTATCGACATGGCACGCCGCTGGGCAAAGCCCGTCATCGTGGCAACCCAGGTGCTCGAGTCCATGACCGACAACCCCGTTCCCACCCGTGCAGAGGTTTCTGACTGCGCTAACGCAATCCTCGACGGTGCAGACGCAGTGATGCTCTCCGGTGAGACCTCGGTCGGTAAGTACCCGATTCTGACCCTGCAGGCAATGGCCGCAATCGTCAAGGACACCGAAGAGGGCGGTCTGTACCGCGTGCCCGAGCTGGACCGCAAGCCCCGCACCCGCGGTGGCGCAATCACTCGTGCAGCAGTGAACATCGCCGACCAACTGGATGCGAAGCTCATCGTGACCTTCACCCAGTCCGGTGACTCGGCACGTCGTCTGGCACGTCTGCGTCCCGAGACCCCCGTGGTTGCATTCACCACCAGCTCGAAGGTTCGTTCCTTCCTGTCCATGCTGTGGGGTGTTGAAGCTGAGCAGGTTGAGATGATTACTGATCAGGAAGCTATCTTCACCTTCGTGGACGAGTACCTGCTCAAGAACGGCCTGGCAGAAGCTGGCGACCTGGTCGTCGTTGCTGCCGGTGCTCCCGCGGGCCGCGCAGGTACCACCAACATGGTTCAGGTACACCGCGTCTACGGCGCTGAGGGTGAGCGTGAGGCACTGCGCCCCTACGCGGAGGATGAGGTCAAGCGCTAAGCCGCTTACTCTTTCTGAGTGATTTTTTCAGGGGCGGTCGGGGCTAGTTCCCGGAATATACTGCCCGATATATAGAAACCGCTATATAGAAACCGCCGCCCGGTCGTGAATTCTCACGGCTGGGCGGCGGTTTCTTGCGTCCCTACCGTTGCTGCATCTGATGTGCGGGGGTGTACTGTGGATACGCAAAAAGCGGCGGGAAAGCTTCAAACTTTCCCGCCGCTTCTGCGTTGGTGCCCGAGGTGGGACTCGAACCCACACTCCGAAGAACCTGATTTTGAGTCAGGCGCGTCTGCCAATTCCGCCACTCGGGCGTATCACGCATTCGTGCGTAACACCTTTAGAATTCTAACCCAGGCTGTCTAGAAAATCTAATCTATCTGACGTGTTGAGCAGGCTGAGGCGGGGTGCGGAACATCTGCTGAGGGTTTCTGTTGCGCCTCTACACGGGGGTAAGTCTGGTACCTGCTGCGCATTTGCTGAGGGGTGCGGGAGGGGACGTTGAGCGTAAATCCTGAGCTCAGGGTGAACCGGCGCCACTTATCCACAGGTGGAGGCGGGGGAGAAAGCGCGCATCCTGTATCCTTAAAGACTGACTAACCATCCCCGTTCGCCTTCGCGGCTGGGGGCCACCTCAACGTTAAGAAAGTGATCACGGCTCGTGTTCAATTCTCTCTCCGACCGCTTGACGGCAACTTTTAAGAACCTGCGCGGCAAGGGCCGCCTCTCCGAGGCAGACATTGATGCAACCGTCCGCGAAATCCGCCGCGCCCTGCTCGACGCTGACGTCGCCGTCCCCGTGGTCCGCGAATTTACCGCTCACGTGAAGGAACGCGCTCTCGGTGCGGAAGTTTCCGAGGCGCTGAACCCCTCCCAGCAGATCGTCAAGATCGTGAACGAGGAGCTGGTGAGCATCCTCGGCGGTTCGACCCGCCGCATCAACATGGCGAAGAGCGGCCCGACCATCATCATGCTGGCGGGTCTGCAGGGTGCCGGTAAGACCACCCTGGCGGGCAAGCTGGCTCACTGGTTGAAGGGCCAGGGCCACACCCCGATGCTGATTGCATCCGACCTGCAGCGCCCCAACGCGGTGACCCAGCTGAAGGTTGTTGGCGAGCGCGCGGGCGTGCCCGTGTACGCACCGCACCCCGGTGTGACCAGCGAGTTTGACGTACCCACCGGCGATCCCGTGCAGGTGGCACGTGACGGTGTGGCTGAGGCTCGCGCTAAGCTGCACGACGTGGTGATTGTCGATACCGCGGGTCGTCTGGGTGTTGACGCTGAGCTCATGCAGCAGGCACGTAACATTCGTGACGCTATTGAGCCGCACGAAGTTCTGTTCGTCATCGATGCGATGATTGGTCAGGACGCCGTGAACACCGCTAACGCCTTCAACGAGGGTGTGGACTTCACCGGTGTGGTCCTGTCTAAGCTTGATGGTGACGCCCGCGGTGGTGCGGCTCTGTCGGTGGCTTCGGTGACCGGCAAGCCGATTATGTTCGCCTCCACCGGTGAGAACGTGACCGACTTTGAGCAGTTCCACCCGGACCGTATGGCAAGCCGCATCCTGGATATGGGTGACATCCTGACTCTGATTGAGCAGGCTGAAGCTCAGTGGGATAAGGCTGAAGCCGACCGCATGGCGAAGAAGTTCATCGATCAGGAAGACTTCACTTTTGAGGACTTCCTGGCTCAGATGCAGCAGATTCGTAAGCTTGGTTCCATGAAGAAGCTGCTCATGATGATGCCCGGTGCGGCTCAGATGCGTCAGCAGCTTGAGGCTTTTGATGAGCGCGAGATTGATCGCGTGGAGGCGATTGTTCGCTCCATGACCCCGCACGAGCGTGTGGCTCCGCGCATCATTAACGGTTCTCGCCGTGCCCGTATCGCTAAGGGTGCGGGTGTGACCGTGTCTGAGGTGAACCAGTTGATGGAGCGTTTCGCTCAGGCTCAGAAGATGATGAAGAAGCTTGCGTCGGGCAAGATGCCCGGCATGCCCGGTGGTATGCAGATGCCCGGTATGGCGGCTGCGGCGGGTGGCGCTCGTAAGAACGCGAAGAACAACAAGAAGAAGAAGGCTCGCTCCGGCAACCCGCAGAAGCGTGCGGCGCAGGAGGCGGCAGCAGCTAAGGCGCAGCAGGCTCGCGCCGGTGCTGCATTCGGTCAGCAGGCTCAGAACCAGGAGATGGATCTGTCCAGCATGAACCTGCCGAAGGGCTTCGAGAAGTTCCTGCAGTAAGAGCAAATATGAGCCCCGTTAAGGGGCGGTACGGGTGCGCACGTGGTGACGGGGCGCACCCGTACCGGTATGGTGCCCGGTTTGGGTGCATGAACGGGTGTGTGAAGGGAAGGTATCAATGGCTCAGAACGAGCAGAATTGGGATCGAGAGAACGCGGATGATGAGCTGAATGAGCAGGTCACGCCGTGGTCTCAGCGCGCCTTCGCTGATGATGCTGTAGAGGACCCTGCTAGCGAGTCCGCCGGCGAATCTGTAGACGAGTCTGCCACTGAGTCTGTAGCTGAGGAGGGCTCGCTGGGCTTCTCTGATGCTCCCGCAGAGGATGGTGAAGACGAGCTTTCAAACGACTTTGCGGGCGACTTCGACGATGATTCGAACATCCTTCCCGGGTACACCCCCGTCTGGGCGCGTATCGCCCTCGAGTACGGTGAGCACTCCGCCGAGCTGGCGGGCGACCTCGTCTACTCCAGCGAGAGCGACGACCCCGCCGTTGACGACGTTGCCGCAACCATTCTGAACCTCATTCGTGAAGCCCGCAGCATGCACGACGAGGTGAAGGCAGAAGACCCCGATACGCAGCGCGCCTGGAACGACCGCACGAAGGTTGACCGCCTCGCCGCCGCCCTGGAGAGCGAAGAGTGGACCGTCGATAAGCTCACCGGCATGTGGGACGGCGCCCCGGCACCCGCCGGAACCGGCGAATCGGATAGCCCCGAGTACCTGCGCACCCAGGATGAGGAGCGCACCGCCGAGAAGCAGCGCAATGAGCGCATCGAGCAGACCATGGAGCTGGAGGAGAAGATTCAGCGCCGCCGCATCATGGCTCGTTCCACGACCGATGAGGAGCTGATTGCCGCCCTCATTGAGGCGACCGCCGCCTCCCCGGAGTTGATTGCCTACGAGATGGGTGAGCATCAGGTGCAGCTCTACGTGCTGTGCGCCGTGGACGATGAGGGCTACATGAACGTGCTGGAGGTCGCTGACGGCCACCTGCACGTGGGTACCCCCGTTGAGGATTACGTGGCGCAGCTGGTGGATCAGCTGCCGGTGACCGGTGCCGCCCTCGAGGGTGAGGCGACCGTGTGGGAGGAGCTGCCCAATGGACAGGGTGAGCTGGAGTTCCTGGTGGACGGTGACGCCGCCATGCTCGTTGACCTGCCCATTGACATGATTACCGGGCTTCTTTTGGCGTACCTTCCTGCCGGTACCCGGCAGGTTGTTGCCGCGCCGGCGGGGGAGTGGACCCTCATTTCTGCCGACCCGGTGGACCTGATGGCGTTGCTGGGTCTGCTGAACTGCAATGCCCTGATTGCTGAGGGTAACGCGAACCAGCAGCACCTGGTGGTCTATGAGGAGCCCGCCCGCGACCCCTACTCGGATGAGGAGTGGTACCTGGAGGCGTTCGGTGAACCCTACGAGAACATCGTGGAGGAGTTCACCTGGCAGCGCGTGCCTAAGCGTCTGAATCGTGCCCTCAGCCGTGAGGAAGTCGCACGTTTTGGCGGTGTGCTGGAGGATCTGCTCTCGGAGCTTCCCGGTAGCGCCCCGGAGCTGTCGGGTTCGAAGATTTTCGGTTCCGATGAGGATGAAATCGAGCAGGGCATCGCTAATGTCATGGCGATGTTTGGGGTGGAGGCTGACTCCATTACCGGCCGCCGCTTGAATGCGTACCTGCGCGATACGAGCAACACCCTGGCGTTGGAGTCGGTGCTGCAGCTGCTGGATGTTCCCACGGAGCTGGCGCTGGTGCCAACCACCGGTTTTGATGTGGCGTCGATTAGCACGGCGCGTATCTTCGGCAACGAGGATGAGGAGCTCGCGCAGTCCGCCGATGCGACCGAATCTATTGATGCTGAGGCTACCTTCTCCGAGAGTACTCCCGCCGAGGATGCTTCTTTTGATGATGAGGAGATTGAACCCTACCCGGGTAACTTCCCCTCGCCCATGGAGCGTAGCTACCGACTGGTTGCGACCGGTCGCCGCGTGACCCTCGCCGAGTGGATGGACGCAATCAATAATGCGCACATCCCCTACGAGTACACTCACATGGGTTCGCCGGAGGGCTCCGTGCCGGATTCCTTCGTGGAGACTGAGGAGGGCTACCTGTCTCTTGACAGTGCCCTGCACGAGGCTGACTCGGCACTGAACGAGGAGCAGGCATTGCACGAAGCAACGGTGAGCCAGCAGGCTCCCGAGGGCTCTGCTGCGCTCGCGCATCAGGACCTCACTCATCAGGACCTTGCGCATCAGAACGATGCCGCGGCGGGCGATGAACCTGCGCCGAACGCATCGCAGGATGCCGAGCCCCAGGCTCCGAAGTCCCAGAGCCCCGCACCGCAGAGTTCATCCGCGCAGAGTTCATTCACTCAGAATCCCGCTCCGCGTTCGCGCCGCAAGCGTCTGACCCCGGAGCAGATTCGCGCGAAGACCCGCCGCGTGGGGCTTGCCCTGCGTGCGGACGTTACCAGATCGGA
>CALGXU010000314.1 GCA_937935205.1 uncultured Rothia sp. | reverse complement strand
GGGTGGTTTTACGACCTTCTCGACCGCCATGGTAGAGGCGTTGACGGCTCGCTCCGAGGGGAAGACCGTCAAGTTCCTGATGCTGTGGCTGGTGCAGGTTTTGGGTGCCGTGGTGGCCGCGATTGTGGGCGCCTGGCTGTTTAGCCTGATTTTTGGGCGCTATATCGCGCCGGTGTTCCCTCCGGATGTTCTGTACTGATGCGCTGAGTCGTTAGACGGTTTAACAGTGAACGGCTACCGCACAGCTTTTTCACAGTTTTACTAAGGGTGACCCATAGAGCCGTCTTTTACACTGGTGGTGAACGATATGCGACGGGCACGAACAGAAGCCCGCTATATACCACCTAAAATATATGAATGAACAGATATATATGCGGGTGGGGTGCGTATATTTCAATCTCACGACACTAGGGACACACGGCATGCAGGAACTACTGAATAAGCACATGATAGGCACCTTCGCCCTTGAAATTGCGGCGCTCACAATCGCTCTGACCCTCATCGGGTTCGTGGCGATGCGCCTGCGCGCCAAGAAGACGGGACGAGCGCATCACGCGAAACAGTACGTGATAACGGCCCTGTTCGCGCTGTTCCTATCCTCGATTCTTTCGCTGACGCTCACCCCGATCGGTAGCGCAAATAGCGTCACGAACCCCGAGCTGTACTACCCGCGCTTCTACGTGGGCTGGAGCTGGCAGCAGGCCTGGAATCTGACCGAAGGCATGGGTCTGCGCCGCTTCGCGACGACCGTGTACGCGCAGCTCTTCTTCAACATCGCGATGTTCATTCCGCTGGGATTCTTCACCGCGGGCTGCCTGCGCTGGGGACTACGCGCCACGGCCCTGAGCGGCTTCGCGCTGTCGACCTTCATTGAGCTGAGCCAGCTGACCGGTAACTGGGGCCTGGCAGGCTTCACCTACCGCACCTTCGACGTGGACGATATTGTGAACAACACCACCGGTGCGATCCTTGGCGCGGTCTGCGTTTGGACGGTGCGCGCAATTCGGAAGCACCGCGCGGCTAAGCATGAGCGGGCGTTGTCGGTGTCTGCCGCCTCGGCGTAGCAGATTCTTGGATTGCCAGACGTTTTCATAACATGATTGATATAATTCATGTTATGAAAACGTCTGCGCCCACGCTACTACCTCTGCTGCGCAGTAACCTGCAAGGTGAGGTGACTGCGCTTCTTTTTCTGCATCCCGAACGGCAGTACACGGTTTCCGAAATTGCGGCTCTTACGAATGCATCGCAGGCTACCA
>CALGXU010000313.1 GCA_937935205.1 uncultured Rothia sp. | reverse complement strand
GGCTACATTGAGGTTGAGCCCCCGACCCTGACCCGTTCGACCCCTGAGGGTGCGCGTGACTTCTTGGTGCCGGCTCGTCTGGCTCCGGGTTCTTGGTATGCTCTGCCGCAGTCTCCGCAGCTGTTCAAGCAGCTGCTGCAGGTGGGCGGTATTGAGAAGTACTACCAGATTGCTCGCTGCTACCGTGATGAGGATTTCCGTGCGGACCGTCAGCCTGAGTTCACTCAGCTGGACATTGAGGCGTCGTTCGTTGATCAGGAAGACATCATTGAGCTGGGTGAGCGCATCGTTGAGGCTGTGTGGAACCTGATTGATGTGAAGGTTCCCCGCCCGATTCAGCGCATGACCTACAAGGATGCGATGGAGAAGTACGGTTCGGACAAGCCTGACCTGCGCTTCGGCCTGGAGCTGACTGAGCTGACCGAGTACTTCAAGGACACCACTTTCCGCGTGTTCAAGGCTCCTTATGTGGGTGCTGTTGTGATGCCCGGTGGCGCTTCTCAGCCTCGCCGTACCCTGGACGCTTGGCAGGAGTGGGCTAAGCAGCGCGGCGCTAAGGGTCTGGCTTACGTTCTCATTCAGGAGGATGGCGAGCTGACCGGCCCCGTGGCTAAGAACATTACTGACGCTGAGCGTGCTGGCCTGGCTGAGGCTACCGGCGCGAAGCCCGGCGACTGCATCTTCTTCGCTGCTGGTGAGGCTAAGGCTTCCCGTGCGCTGCTGGGTGCTGCTCGTGTTGAGATTGGTCACCGTACCGGCCTGATTAAGGACGGCGAGTGGTCCTTCGTGTGGGTTGTTGACGCCCCCATGTTCGAGTCTTCTGCTGAGGCTACCGAGTCCGGTGACGTGGCTCTGGGTCACTCCGCGTGGACTGCTGTGCACCACGCGTTCACCTCCCCGAAGCCCGAGTTCATGGATACTTTCGACACTGACCCGGGTTCGGCTCTGGCGTACGCTTACGACATTGTCTGCAACGGTAACGAGATTGGTGGCGGTTCGATCCGTATTCACCGCCGTGACGTGCAGGAACGCGTGTTCGCTGTGATGGGCATTGGTGAGGAAGAGGCTCAGGAGAAGTTCGGCTTCCTGCTGGATGCGTTCAAGTACGGCGCACCGCCCATGGGTGGTATTGCGTTCGGTTGGGACCGTATTGTGTCTCTGCTGGCTGGCGTTGATTCGATCCGCGAGGTTATTGCGTTCCCGAAGACCGGTAATGGTTACGATCCGCTGACTGCGGCTCCTGCACCGATTACTCCGGAGCAGCGTAAGGAAGCTGGCGTTGATTTCAAGCCGAAGAAGAAGGACGAGGAGTAATCTTCTCTAGTCTTTGGTCGTGCGCCCCGTAGGGGGTGTGAGGCTGTGCGGCATGGGCCCGGCGGGCGTTGAGTTGTGCCGGGGTCGCCGTTGAGGGTGGGCTGTGTATTCTGCTGGTGCAGGGTCGCAGCCCACCTTTTGTATCAACTGGCGTGCGTGCCGATTTATGTACTAACTGAATGTGTACTGACCGAAGGGGGAGGGAGCA
>CALGXU010000312.1 GCA_937935205.1 uncultured Rothia sp. | reverse complement strand
TGTTTCCTAAACAGCGTGAAGCTCCGATGCGTGTAACCTGCCTTCCCTGAAAGGTGAGGTGCCGCGACACGGTTTAGCGAAAGCCCCCTTCTACTTCGGTAGGAGGGGGCTTTCGCATTTCTATGTTTGTGAGCTGAGGAGGAGGTTTGGGGCTAAGGAACGCAATTGTGCACATAAGTTTCATTTGTGCACACTTAAGGTTGCCCTATCCTGAACTCCACGAGGAGACCTGCTAGCTTAGACAGATAAAGTCATAAGCACCTAGTTAGCGGGAATAAAGCCGCCACCTACCGGTTAAACACCTCGGAATATCTCACCGAGCAACACCCGGACGCTGATGACCACAATGCTTCACCGATGGACCCGTCTACGACGTACAGGACGGGCCCATCGGTTTTTATACGGCCCAAATGCTTCCATACAGCACAGATGCCGTACCGGAAGAAGCGCCTGCCTCAAACACAGACCGAAAGGAACACCCCGCCCCATGTGGCAGCAAACCTACGACCCGCTGAACTCACCGGTGCTCTCCGCACTGGTCGCAGCAGTACCCATCATTCTCTTCCTGCTGGGCCTGACCGTCCTGAAGCTCAGCGGCCTCAAGTCAGCACTGCTGACCCTCGGCACCACCCTCATTATCGGTTGTGCCGTCTTCGGCCTGCCCATCACCGCAGGTGCCGGCTCCATCCTCTCCGGCTTCCTCTCTGGCGCGTGGCCCATCGGCTGGATCGTGCTCATGGCGGTGTGGCTCTACCGCATCGCCGTGCGCGCCGGTAACTTCGACATCGTGCGCTCCTCCGTCTCCTCCATCTCGAACGACCAGCGCATCCAGGTGCTCCTGATTGCCTTCTGCTTCGGTGGCTTCATCGAAGGCGCGGCAGGCTTCGGCATCCCGATTGCTATCTCCGCGGCGCTGCTGGTATCCCTGGGCTTCAACCCCCTCAAGGCATCCATGCTGGCGCTGGTAGCCAACGCCGCATCCGGCGCCTACGGCGCTATCGGTATTCCCGTGACCACCGCAGCTAAGGTCGGCGGCCTGGACACCGCACACCTGTCCGCAGGCATGGTCCCGGTACTGCAGATTTTCGTGGCAATCGTGCCGGTACTGATGGTCGCCATCCAGGACGGTATGCGCGGCATCCGCGAAGTCGGTCTCGTAGCGCTCATGACCGGCGTGATCTTCTCCGGCGGTCAGGCAGCTATCCTGATGTTGCTCGGCTCTCCCGAACTGGTCGACATCATCCCGCCGCTGCTGTCCCTGGTGGCGCTGGCACTCGTCATGCGTTCCTGGCAGCCCAAGCACATCTACCGTGAATCCACCGCTCCCAGCCTCGAAGAAGTTCAGGCTCAGCAGAGCGTCAAGCACACCGGCGCTGAGATTGTTAAGGCGTGGAGCCCCTTCATCTTCCTCTCCGCAACCATCCTGCTCTGGTCCACCGCGCTCAAGCCCGTATTCGCAACCACCGGCCCGCTCGGCGCCGCAACCCTGGCATTCCCCATCCCCGGCATTCACGAGGCAATCACCACCGGTGCCGGTAAGACTGTGACCGCAATGTTCTCTTGGAACACCCTGGGCGCATCCGGCACCGCAATTCTGGTGGCGGCACTCATTACCGTGCTGACCTCCAAGATCAGCTGGGGTGAAGCCTTCGAAGAGCTCGGCGGCACCTGGAACCAGCTGAAGATGCCGATCCTCATGATCTGCCTGGTCATGTCCGTCGCAAACGTGATGAACTACGCCGGTATGACCACCTCCATCGCGCTGGCGCTCGCGGCAGCCGGCCCGGTCTTCCCGCTGCTGTCCCCGATCATCGGTTGGATTGGCGTGTTCGTGACCGGCTC
>CALGXU010000311.1 GCA_937935205.1 uncultured Rothia sp. | reverse complement strand
TTAAATTCGGTTAATTTTTGAAATGTATCCAAGGCTTCTAGATAGTAGAAGGCTTCAAGCATACCCGCCCACCCACGCATCCACAGAGCATATACCGAGAACGGAGACACCCGTGAGCGAACCCCGCACCTGGCGCGACGCCGCCCTCATCCTCCGCACCCAAAAACTCGGCGAAACCGACCGCATCATCATCATGCTCACTCGCGATCACGGAATCACCCACGCCGTCGCCAAGGCCGTACGCAAACCCACCTCCAAGTTCGGCGGACGACTCGAACCGTTCATGCACACCGACCTTTCCTTCAGCCGCGGCCGCACCAACCTGCACACCATCACCCAGGCGGCAACCCTGCACGCCTACACCGCACCGATTATGGCGAACTACGATGCGTACACGTGCGCCTCCACCATCGCCGAACTGGCGGAAGCACTCACCAAAGATACCGACAGCACCTCCGATATTTACACCCTGACCCACGGGGCGCTTGCCGCGCTCGCGCACGGGCAGCACGTGCCGCAGAGGATCCTGACCCGCTACCTGGCGCGCAGCATGAACGCCGCCGGCTGGCCCCTCATCGGTGAAAACTGCACCCGATGCGGCAACCCGCTCGTGAACGCAGATCGCCGGGGCGATAACGGAGCAGACAGCAGCACCCCCGACGCTACGATTCCCGGCGCTACAGGCGGAAGCGGCAGGTACATTGCCTTCCACACCGCCCACACCTACGGGCACCACACCATCCTCTGCCCCCAATGCGCACCTGCCACCGACACACCCCTAACCGGGCTGCGTGCCGAAGAGCTCGGCTATGCGCTCGCTGCGGCATCGGCGGATCCGCGCGCCTGGGCGACTATTGACGCGGCGCCGGTGCCGGTCGCCTCCAAAATTCTGGGACTCTACCTGAAAACCACCCAGAACCTGCTCGAACACCCCCTGAAAACGGCGAGCGCCCTCGAGGCAGAAATTCCTGCATCGTAAAAGATGCACGCCGGTGCGTCAAACATGGGTCAACCAGGACGCAAAATAACCCCCGAAGCACCCGCCCATGCGCGCTATGTCACGGTAAAATAGCTAACAGTACGCCAGGTTTATTTCTGGCGTATATCTAGGCAAACGAC
>CALGXU010000310.1 GCA_937935205.1 uncultured Rothia sp. | reverse complement strand
GGCATCCTCGACGCCATCAAGGAGCTCTCCAAGGAAGCCCCCGGCGACATCCTCATCTTCTTCTCCGGCGAACGCGAAATCCGCGACGCCAAGGACGCAATCGAGGCAATGGTTCTCAAGTCGCCGCGCCTGAACTACGAAGTGCTGCCCCTGTACGCACGCCTCTCGCTCGCCGAACAGCACCGCGTATTCTCCCCCGGTTCCCGGCCGCGCATCGTGCTCGCCACGAACGTTGCCGAAACCTCGCTGACCGTGCCCGGCATCAAGTACGTCATCGACACCGGTACCGCCCGCATCTCGCGCTACTCCGCGCGCACCAAGGTGCAGCGCCTGCCCATCGAGCGTATCTCGCAGGCAAGCGCCAACCAGCGTTCCGGCCGATGCGGCCGCGTCAGCGACGGCATCGCAATCCGCCTCTACTCCGAAGAAGACTTCAACTCGCGCCCCGAGTTCACCGACCCCGAAATTCTGCGCACCAACCTCGCAGCCGTCATCCTGCAGATGATCGCAATCGGCGTGGTCCGCGAACCCGGCGACATCTCTCGCTTCCCGTTCGTGCAGCCGCCCGCATCCCGCGCCATCAACGACGGCGTGAACCTGCTGCGCGAACTCGGTGCGCTCACCGAACGCCCCCGCAGCCCCCGCAAGGGTCGCGGCAATAGCGCAACCCTCACTGCCATCGGCCGAGCCATGGCGGCATTCCCCGTGGACCCGCGCCTGGCCCGCATGATCATCGAAGGCGGCCGCCGCAACTGCGCCAAGGAAATGATGGTGCTCGCCGCCGCCCTGACCATCCAGGACCCGCGCGAACGCCCCGCCGATGTACGCGCCGAAGCAGACGCCATGCACGCCCGCTTCATCGACGACACCTCCGACTTCTCCTCCTTCCTGCTGCTCTGGGACTACATCAACGAGCAGCAGGCGGCGCTGTCCTCCTCGCAGCTACGCAAAATGTGCCACCGCGAATACATCAACTACCTGCGCATCCGCGAATGGCAGGACCTCTTCGCCCAGCTACGCGAAATGGGACGCACCGCCAACATTCACGCCAGCGGCGGCAGGGACATCAACGCCTCCGCCCACGAAATCGACATCCACAAGAGCCTGCTCTCCGGCCTGCTCTCGCACGTGGGCGTCAAGGAAGAACGCGAAAAGGACTCCAAGGGACGCAACCGCGGCCCCCGCGAATACCTCGGCGCACGCGGCACCAAGTTCGCAATCTTCCCCGGCTCCGGTCTGTTCAAAAAGAGCCCCGACTGGGTGCTCTCCGCCGAACTCGTCGAAACCTCCCGCCTGTGGGCGCGCACCAACGCCTCCATCGACCCGCAGTGGATCGAAGAAATCGGCAAGCACCTCATCAGCGTGCAATACTCCGAACCGCACTGGTCCCTCAGCTCCGGCGCGGCAGTCGCCTACGCCAAGGGCACCCTCTTCGGCCTGACCATTTACGCCGACCGCCCCGTGCAGTACGCCCGCGTAGACGCCGCAGCAGCCCGCGAACTGTTCATCCAGTCCGCCCTCGTCGAAGGCCAATGGCACACTCAGCACAAGTTCTACCTGCGCAACCAGCGCGCCCTCGCCGAGGTCGAAGAACTCGAAGCACGCCTACGCCGCCGCGACCTGCGCGTAGACGACTCCGTACTCTTCGCCTTCTACGACGCACGCATCCCCGCCCACGTGACGGATGTGCGCGCCTTCGACAAGTGGTGGAAGCAGGCACGCCTCGAAGACGACAACTTCCTGGATTTCAACCCCGAGAAGCTCATCAACGAGGAGGCCGCCGACTACGACGACTCGCAGTTCCCGCGCCAGTGGGTGCAGCGTACCGACAGCGGCGAACTCACCCTGGACCTGCGTTACGAATACGCCCCCACCGCCGGTGTGGGAGGCGCCCGCACCGAAGCCGCCAAGCGCGACGGCGTGGCCGTGCAGGTGCCGATTCTCTTCCTCAACCAGCTGAGCCCCGAACCGTTCCGCTGGCAGATCCCCGGCCTGCGCCACGAACTCGTCACCGCGCTCATCAAGTCGCTCCCCAAGGCGATTCGACGCAACTTCGTGCCCGCGCCCGACGTGGCGCGTGCCGCCTGCGCCGCCCTGGAAGAGGACTACTCCCCCGCCACCGACGAGCTCATCCCCTCCCTCGCACTCGTACTACGCCGCCTGCGCGGCGTCGTTGTCGAGCCCGAAGCCTTCAACTGGGACGCCGTGCCCGAGCACCTGAAGATGGGCTTCCAGGTGCGCAACGCCCGCAACAAAATCCTGGGTGAGGGCAAGGACCTACGAGCCCTGCAGCAGCAGCTCCACAAGGAGATTCGCAGCGCCCTCGCCGACTCGCTCGGCGCATCCGACGAGGCCATGGCGAAGATGGTTGCGCTCGCGCAGGGTGGATCAGGCAACTCAGGCGGCTCTGGCAACGCGGGTAGCTCCGCGGCTTCTGCGAAGAAGGGCGCGAAGAGCCCGGATGCCCCTGCCAACGCGGATGCATCCGGCGGAGTACGCGAGGTCACCGGCCTCACCGAATTCCCCGCCGATCTCTTCCCCAACGGAGAAATCCCCCGCAAGGTACAGCGCATTATCGCGACCCAGGCGGTCAACGGCTACCCTGCCCTCGTCGACGAAGAAACCAGCGTGGGCCTGCGCATCTTCCCCACCGAGGCCGAACAGCTGCACGCCCAGCGTCGTGGCATCATCCGTCTGCTCCAGCTGCAGGTGCCCTCGCCCGTGCGCTACGTGAGCGAACACCTCTCCCACAAGGAGAAAATCGTCTTCACGCAGAACCCGCACGGCTCCATCGACGAACTGATTCGCGACTGCACCGTCGCGGCGCTCGACCACCTGGTGCCGCACACCCCCATCTTCACGCAGGCCGAATACAGCGAACTCTACGAGCACGTGCGCGCCGAACTCATCGAGACGGTCTTTGACGTGACCAAGCTCGTCGCCGAAATCCTCTCCGAAGCCACCGCGCTGAAGAAGGCCATCAAGAAGGCCACCTCGCTGACGACCATGCACGCCGTCTCCGACGTAAAGGCTCAGATGGAGAACCTGGTCTACCCCGGATTCGTCGCACAAACCGGCTACGACCAGCTGGTTCACATCCCGCGCTATCTGAAGGCAGCCCAGGTGCGCCTGACGAAGCTCGGCCCGAACCTGCACCGCGACAACCAGCTGATGCTCACGGTGCAGGATCTTGAGGATTCCTACGATAACGCGGTCAAGTCGCTGCCGGCCGGCACCATCGTTCCGGATGCGCTCCGCCGCGTGAACTGGATGATTGAGGAGCTGCGCGTCAGCTTCTTCGCCCAGGAGCTCGGTACCGCCTACACGGTGTCTGAGAAGCGCATTGCGAAGGCTCAGCGTGAGGCGCTGGACGCCATCAAGCGCTAGGTAATACAAAGAGTCCCCCGCACGATCACCTCGTGTGGGGGACTCTTTCGTATCTATGGGTTTCAGTGCCCTGTGGGTCGGCAAGCTATGCACTTCCTCCGCTCCTGCAGGGGAACCCGCCGCACCCGGACGCTCCGCTCTTCCTTGCTTCGCT
>CALGXU010000309.1 GCA_937935205.1 uncultured Rothia sp. | reverse complement strand
CTCAGCGGTAGGCTCAGCAGTCGGGGTTGCGGTAGGAGCAACACTCGGTTCAGCACTTGCGCTGGGAGCTACGGTAGGCTCAGCGGTCGCCTCCTTAGAGGGCTCTGCGCTAGGACTTGCCGTAGCGGTAGCACTCGCAGAAGCGGAAGGCTCGGCAGTGGGCTGCGCAGTGGCATCCGGAGTGGGTGTCGCGTCCTTAGAGGGCTCTACGCTAGGACTCGCCGTAGCGGTAGCACTCGCGGAAGGCTCAGCACTGGCGGTGGGCTGAGCACTCGAAGAAGCGCTAGGCTGAGCGGTGGGCTCTGCCTGCGCATTGTCAGTCTTATTGCCTCCCCGGGCGGTGGGCCATGCGCTTACGGTAGCAAGCGTGGGTACTGCCGCCTGAGAGGAAGATGCCGCGGTCGCGGCGGGGTCCAGGGTTTGGCCTGCGGTGCCGACAGGGTTCGGCGGAAGCTGTGACGCTGCCTCCTGCACATCTTGAGCAAATGAGGCTACGTATGGGCTTCCGGAAGCAACCAGTGCTGTCGCCAGACTCGCAGAGACCACCTTACGGTTTCGTTTTCCCAAAGGTTGTCCTTGACTTTCTGATACGTTGTGAGTGAATAGATACCCAATCGCTAGGGCAGATTGGATATGCCTTCGTCTATTCTACCGAATCGGCTTTTTCTTCATTACTCATTTTAGCGCTTTCATACCAGTCTTTGAGCTTCAAGATGTGCAACGACTATCAACAACATCTTTTCATCACCTAGAAGCATCATTTCATGCACTTGTGAGCAGAATTACGTTTTGCCTTATCAATACCGATTTAGAACTTGCACTCCCCCATTTAAGTAGCCCCGAGGCAAATACAAGTGATTTTTCTCATGGGTGAAATTCGAGCGATTCTCATAAAAATATAGAGGCTAATACGTACCAATTACCCCTCCCACACAGACAGCAACTTGCCCACCGCGCAAAAAGCGCCTCGGCGCGAATCCCTCAAGAATCCGCACCGAGGCGCCTTACAACAGAGGCTACTCCCCTGCCGTTACGTATTCAATTGCTAAGCGCAGTCAAGACGACAGCGCCCCCAAGAACTAGCGCCGTTTCAGAACTAGCGCAGACCCAGGGGGCGTTCCATCGCCAGGGTCAGCAGCTCGCTAATCAGATCGGTGTAAGAGATACCGGTGTTCTCCCACATGGTCTTGTACATCGAAATCGGGGTGAAGCCGGGCATGGTGTTCACCTCGTTGATGACCAGGCGGCCATCCTCGGTGTAGAAGAAGTCCGCACGCGACAGACCCTCGCCGTCCAGCGCCAGGAACGCCTTCACAGCCAGCTCGCGCAGGCGCTCCTGCACATCCTGCGGCAGGTTCGCCGGGCACACGGTCACAGCGGAAGACTCAGAAACGTACTTCGCCTCAAAGTCGTAGAAGCCGTGGTCCTCGTCCACAACCTCAATCTCACCGGGGTAGGATGCACGAGGCATCTCGCCGTGGTGGCCATCAAGCACAGCGCACTCAATTTCGCGGCCCACAATACCGGCCTCGATGATGATCTTCGGGTCGTGGCGGCGCGCCTCTTCAATCGCGGGCACGAGCTCCTCCACCGAGTCCACCTTGGTAATACCGAAGGAAGAACCCGCGCGGGTCGGCTTCACGAACATGGGGAAGCCCAGCTTCAGCACGCGCTCCAGAATCTGCTCGCGATCCTCGTGCTCCCACTGGCGGTTGGTGACAACCTCGTAGGGGCCGACCTCCAGGCCAGCAGCCTCGAAAGCAACCTTCATGAAGTGCTTATCCATACCCACAGCGGATGCGGTCACACCGCAACCCACATAGTGCAGGTCAGCCATTTCCAGCAGACCCTGCACGGTGCCGTCCTCACCGAAGGGGCCGTGCAGCAGCGGGAACACAACGTCCACCGGCGCGGTGCGGGTAACGTTACCCTCAGCGTCCACCAGGGTCAGGCGGGAATCGCCGGCACCCATCGGCAGGAACACCTGCTGGGTACCCTCGGGGAACTCTGCGGTACCACGAGTGCCAGCGGTCAGCTCAGCGAGCTGCTGCTCATCGGTCAGGTACCAGCGGCCGTCACGGGTAATACCGATAGTGATGACGTCGTAGGCGGTGCGGTCAATAGCGCCCAGAACGCCGGCAGCGGTAATGAGCGAAATCGGGTGCTCGGAGGAGCGGCCACCGCACAGCAGGGCGACGGTCTTCTTCTCGGTCATATATTTCTCCCTGTTCGTTTCGGGGCGTACCCGCCCCACTTACAGCCCATTGTATCGTCTCTTACGGGCCTTTCTGACACTAGTACCCAAGCTGCGGTAACCGCAGATACCGGGGTCATGGCGCACGGTGAATACGCAGCACAGGCCCATCAAATAAGGCGGTAATCAGCTGATGCATGTGCGCATCGTCGGTGGTGAGAGTGGCGGTGCGGGGGCGCCTGGGGTGAGTTTTTACCGGTTCCATCACACCTGTACCCGCCAGATGATGAGCGGTAATAGTTAGCACCGCCACACGTTCACGCCGCGTTGGAAACTCAGTGTGCAGTATCTGCCGCAGATATTCAGACACGTTCATGGTGTCCTCGGCAGAACCTGCGGCTGCGAGCACTATAGCGGTTTGAGGCAGCAGGTATGCCCATCGGCGGAATGCCATAAACCCCGTCATCTCC
>CALGXU010000308.1 GCA_937935205.1 uncultured Rothia sp. | reverse complement strand
CCACAAGATGAAGGATCGAGCACATCTTGGCGGCTGATCGGGCGCTCGCGAGTTCGTTCATCAGGGGCATCGGCACGCCCGCGAAACGGGCTTCCTCGATCAGTTTGTCGGACCAGATCCACATCGCGCCCGACAGCATGAGGCCGCCGAACAGAAAACTCAGGAAGGACAAGGTGCGGACCGTCGACGCGTTCGACTGGGCGCGCTGCACCGCGAAAGGCGAAGCCTGGTAGCCGGGGAAACCCTGCGGCCCGTAGCCCGGCCCGTAGCCTGCATCCCCCTGGCCGTAAGGTGCCTGCTGCGCGTAGGGGTTGATGGGATCGCTGCGTCACTCCACAATCGTTGTCCGGCAGATGCTCGACCGATCCTAACGCGCCAGATGCACAGCGGCGAGGCCTGGGCTGGCTCAGCCCTCATGCGCGGCCCCGCCACGGCCTCGTCCCACGCACGCTACCCGGCCTCGTCCCACACCCACAGCGCACCCAGCTTGCCGCGCCCACTAAGCCCCGCCCCCACCTCGTCCACGCGCAGAAAACGGCGCGGGGACCGGTTTCCCGACCCCCACGCCACTCAACGAAACATCACAGCATGCAGGACACGCAGCCCTCAACCGCCGTGCCCTCCAAGGCCATCTGGCGCAGGCGCATGTAGTACAGAGTCTTGATGCCCTTCCTCCACGCGTAGATGTAGGACTTGTTCAGGTCACGCGTCGTCACCGTGTCCGGGTAGAACAACGTGAGCGACAGGCCCTGATCCACGTGCTGGGTGGCCACCGCGTAGGTGTCGATGATCTTCTCCGGGCCGATCTCGTACGCGTCCTGGTAGTACTCCAGGTTCTCGTTCGTCATGTACGGTGCCGGGTAGTAGACGCGGCCGAGCTTGCCTTCCTTGCGGATCTCAATCTTCGAAGCGATCGGGTGAATCGAAGAGGTCGAACCGTTGATGTAGGAGATGGAGCCGGTTGGCGGAACAGCCTGCAGGTTCTGGTTGTACATGCCGTACTGTGCCACGTCAGCAGCCAGCTGAATCCACTCTTCACGGGTGGGGATGTGGTGCTTAGCGAACAGTTCGCGGGTACGCTCGGTCTGCGGTGCCCATTCCTTCTCAATGTACTTGGCGAAGAACTCACCGGATGCGTACTTCGAGTTCTCGAAGCCCTCAAAACGCTGGCCGCGTTCCTTAGCAATCTGCATGGAGGCGCGGATCGCGTGGTAGGCGACGGTGTAGAAGTACATGTTGGTGAAGTCCAGTGCTTCTTCGGAACCGTAGTAGACGTGCTCGCGTGCCAGGTAGCCGTGCAGGTTCATCTGGCCCAGGCCCACGGCGTGGCTCATGCCGTTGCCGCGCTCGATGGAGGGCACGGAGCGGATGTCGGACTGGTCGGAGACGGAGGTCAGCGAACGAATCGCGGTTTCCACGGTCTTGCCGAAGTCGTCGCCGTCCATGGTCAGTGCAATGTTCAGCGAACCGAGGTTGCAGGAGATGTCCTTACCAACGGTCTCGTAGCCGAGGTCAGCGTGGTAGGTGGACGGCTCAGAAACCTGCAGGATCTCGGAGCACAGGTTGGACATGATGACCTTACCGGCGATGGGGTTCGCGCGGTTGACGGTGTCTTCGAACATCACGTACGGGTAGCCGGACTCGAACTGGATCTCTGCGATGGTCTGGAAGAACTCACGCGCGTTGATCTTGGTCTTGGTGATGCGTGCATCGTCGACCATCTCGTAGTACTTCTCGGAGACGTTGATGTCGGAGAAGGGCACGCCGTAGATGCGTTCCACATCGTACGGGGAGAAGAGGTACATGTCCTCGTTCTTCTTCGCCAGCTCGAAGGTGATGTCGGGGATGACAACACCCAGGGAGAGGGTCTTGATGCGGATCTTCTCGTCAGCGTTCTCACGCTTGGTGTCCAGGAAGGCGTAGATGTCGGGGTGGTGTGCGTGCAGGTACACGGCACCGGCACCCTGACGTGCGCCGAGCTGGTTTGCGTAGGAGAAGGCGTCTTCCAGCAGCTTCATGACGGGGATAACGCCCGAGGACTGGTTCTCAATCTTCTTAATGGGCGCGCCGGACTCGCGCAGGTTGGTCAGGGCGAATGCCACGCCGCCGCCGCGCTTGGAGAGCTGCAGTGCAGAGTTGATGGAGCGGCCGATGGACTCCATGTTGTCTTCCATGCGCAGCAGGAAGCAGGAGACGAGCTCGCCGCGCTGCTTCTTACCTGCGTTGAGGAAGGTCGGGGTTGCCGGCTGGAAACGGCCGGAGATAATCTCGTCGACGATGTCTTCGGCGAGCTTCTCGTTGCCTTCTGCCAGCAGCAGTGCGACCATGCAGACGCGGTCTTCAAAACGCTCCAGGTAGCGCTGACCGTCGAAGGTCTTGAGCGCGTAGGAGGTGTAGAACTTGAAGGCACCCAGGAAGGTCGGGAAGCGGAACTTCACGGCGTAGGCGCGCTTGAACAGGTTCTTAATGAACTGGAAGTTGTACTTGTCGAAGAGTTCCGGCTCGTAGTACTGGTTCTCGATCAGGTACTCGATCTTCTCTTCCAGGTCGTGGAAGAAGACGGTGTTGTTGTTGACGTGCTGCAGGAAGTACTGACGTGCAGCCTGACGGTCTGCATCGAACTGAATCTGGCCGTTCTCATCGTAGAGGTTCAGCAGTGCGTTCAGCTCGTGGTAGCTCATACCCTTGAACTTCTCGGGCACGCTCTTGCCGCTGTGGCTCGCACCGAGAGTTTCTAGTGCTGAGGGCAGTTTTGCGTCCAAAATGCTTCCAATCCTTCGTTGACTTTTTCTACATCTGAATCGGTGCCCATGAGCTCAAACTTGAAGAGCACGGGCACATCGCACTTCTTGGCGACAATGTCTGCCGCGATACCGAAGAGCGGACCAAAGTTGGTGTTGCCGGAGCCAATCACACCGATCATGTGGTTGCGATTTTGCTCCACGTTCAGGAATTTAACCACCTGCGGGGGAACGTTACCGGCGCCTTCAGGCTTGCCGTAGGTGGGGACGACGAGCACGAACGGCTCATCAAGAATGAGGGTGTCTTCGCCGGTGCGCAGCGGCAGGCGGAGGCGGCGGGCACGGATCTTCTCCACGAACTTGTGGGTGTTACCGGAGATGGAGGAGAAGTACACGATGAGCGGCGCGGTGTCGTCCAGGACCTCGGTCGCTCGACCCTCAGAGGCGTTGCGTGCATCCATAAGAATCTTGCGGATTTCTGCGTGCTCGTCGACGGGGTTGGGCGTGAGGGCGGTACTCAACGTGTACTCCTTATTCTCGTGTGCCGGTGTGAGTTCCGTGCCGATTCCCGTTGGTGCGGGTTTCGGCTTCGGTTGTTACGCTGCCAGAGCGTTGATCTTGTCGGGCTGGAAGCCGGACCAGTGCTCGTCGCCTGCAATGACGACGGGTGCCTGCATGTAGCCGAGGGACTTGACCATTTCGAGTGCCTGAGCGTCTTCGGTGATATCAACCTTGGTGTAGCTGATACCCTTCGCGTCGAGGGCGCGGTAGGTCATGTTGCACTGGACGCACTGCGGCTTGGTGTACACGGTCACTACCATGGGAATGCCTCTTACTTTCTCCCGCTCAGGCGGGGTTATCTCGTGAATGAATCTGGCGTGTTTCGTCGGTGGTTCACCACGTGTTGTTCACGGCGGGCGCTGTGCCCTCCGCTGCCCCCTCCTAGTGGGGCATGGCGGTTTCCTGCGCGGGGGCAGGGCGCTCAAAAGTGCCGTAGTGGTGGAACCGAGTATTAATACTACATCTAGTGTCGAGATTTTTCTTCACCACAAGATGATGTGGTGCGAGGGTCGTGTTTCGTTCGATAAACCCACAGCTGAACCCACTTAAGAGGGGGTGTCTACAGATTATCCACACCCTGCCGCGGGGCTAGTTCGTTGGATTCTCGCGGGGTGCGCCGGGTTATCCACAGGTGGGGTTTAAGTTGGTCAGGATTTTTAAGGGTTCACGAGCCCGCCAAGTTGAGGTTCGGTTAACCTCATGTATGCTTTCGGGGGCATAAAACCCGGCAGGTTCGGGCTTGATTTTAAAGAGATCTTAAGACTCACCCGTTCTTGCGCGGAACGGCGCGGTTTTAAAGCAGAACGGACTTTCTTAAAGGCGGGGGTTAACCCCCTTCGAGCGGCTTTAAGCTGTGTGATTAAAGCTGTAGAAAAGATTTTTAACTCTTTTTGATGAGCCGGTGTGTCGTGGGTTTAAGTTGGTTAATTCCGCTAAAACAGCAAAACCCACCGCATATACCGGTATTTCGCGGTATTTGCGGTGGGTTTACTGGGTATCGGCGCTAGTTTTAGCAACCGGTGAGGCGCCAGTGAGGCACACAGCCGGCTAGAAATCGATCAGGCCCAGCTCACGCAGTTTCTTACTCAGTGTTACGCCGTCGGTGGCTTCAATCCACAGCGGCGAGCGCATCATCTGTTCGGCACGGTAGTCGCTCCACACGCGGCCGGAGGCGAGCATGGTCTCCCCCACGGTCAGGTTGCGGATGACGATTGCCGCCACGTTGTCCGGGTAGCGTACCGCGAAGCCGTTGTAGATGTACGGGTCGCGCTGCCCATCGTCGCCGACGAGGATCCACTTCATCTGCGGGAATTCCTCGGCGAGGCGGCGCAGGGACTCGACCTTGTGGTTGGTGCCGGAGCGGAACCAGCGGTCCGGGGTGGGGCCCCAGTCGGTCAGCAGGAACGTGCCGCGCGGGTAGCCGTTGCGGCTGAGGAAGCGGCGCAGGGTCGGGGTGATGTTCCAGGCGCCGGTGGACAGGTACATGAACGGCGCATCCGGGTGGCTGCGGCGGATACGGTCGGTCATGACCGCCACGCCGGGGGTGGGGATGCGTGCGTGCTCGTCGAGGATGAAGGAGTTCCAGGCGGCAACCAGGGGGCGCGGCAGCATGGTGACCATGACGGTGTCGTCGACGTCCATGATGACGCCGAGCTTCTGGCTTTCGGGAACAATGTAGACGCTGGTCGCTACGGCGCGGGAACCGGGCACGTACATGATGACTTCGTGCATGCCGGGTTCCAGGTCGATGCAGAGTTTGACGTCGAGCACGCCGCCGCGGTCGGTGTACGCCTCGTACTTGGTGCCATCGATGACGATGGTGACGGGTGCATCGGACATTGCGATTGCGGTGAAGGAGCGCCAGCCGCGCATGGGGTTGGCGGTGTCTTGGGTGCCTTCTACGACCTGCAGCAGGCGTTCGAGGCTGACCGTCTTGTAGAGTGCGCGGGCGATGATGCGGACCCAGCCGGGGTTGCCGTCGGAGGCGGCGCGTCCGTAGCCTTCGGTGGGCACGAGGATAGGTTCGCGGCCGGCGGCGATGGCGCGCTTTTCACGCCACCGGTGCAGCCGGTCTGCAACACGGTAGCCGATGTTGACTGCCTCGTCGGCAGCATCGTTCACAAGGTTGCGCAGTTCGTGAGTGCCCAAATTCTCCATCCCACTAGTGTAGCGGAGCGTTACCGACTTGCGGCTTCTTGATTTTGTGTTCTTATACCTAGTTTTTATACCTATTAATACTGTGGTGATGAGCGCACGGTGTGATGTGCACATTATTTAGGGTGTATTCGCTGTTCAGATTCGTTCCTTGCAGGTGGGGGCGTTATCCTGGAAGGTATGACCCACTCACAGCCTAACCGCCGACTTTTTGTGCTCGGCACTGCTATGCTTCCGCTGATTGCTGCCTGCTCGAAGAAGTCGAATGACTACGACGGCACCAGCGGTAATTTCACTCCGTATCAGGCTGGCGGCGAGACTACTGCTGCTACTCGCCCCGCCGCAACGAATTCGCCGACGGTTGCCGCTGCTGGCAACTCGGTTGATAAGCCGCGCGAATGGCCCGGCATCGGCAACTCTCTCGTTGGTGAGGGTAAGTATATTGCGTGGACTGTTGATGACGGTGCGAGCCCGGAGGCGATTCGTGGCTACGCCGAGTTCTCGAAGCGCACGAATACTCGCCTGACGTTCTTCATTAACGCTTCGTACACCGGCTTTAAGGAGCATGTGTCGTTGCTGCGTCCGCTGGTTCAGAGCGGCCAGATTCAGGTTGCGAACCACACGTACAACCACGCCGACCTGACCACCCTGGATGCTGAGGGTGTGAAGGAAGAGTTGCAGCGTAACGAAGACGAGATTATGAGCATGTTCGGTGTCTCGTCGAAGCCGTACTTCCGCCCGCCGTACGGCCGCTATAACGATGCGGTGCTGAAGGCTGCCGGTGAGATTGGTTTTACCCGCCCGGTCATGTGGAACGGTACTACCGGTGATGAGGCGAAGACGAGCCCCCGCGTGATTTACACGCGCTGCATCCGCTACATGCTGCCGCAGCAGATTGTGCTGGGTCACCTGAACTACGAGACGATCATCCCGATCCTGGATAAGGTGAAGGGTCTGCTCGATGACCGCGGCCTGACTGCGGTGACGATTCGCGACTACTACGGTGACGCATCCGAGGAAGAGATTAAGGCGGCGGATCCTTCGCCGACCCCCACCCCGGAGGAGCACACCCCGTCACCTGAGGCGACCACCGAGGCCCCTACCCCGGAGCCCACTACTGAGGCTCCGACTCAGGCACCGACCACCCGCTATGAGGATGAGGTAGCGGCTAGCCAGCAGGCTACTACGGCTCCGGCGGCAACGACTGCTCCGCCTGCTCGTGCGACGGCGGCTCCGGCGGCGACGACCGCGCCGGCAGCCACGACAACCACGCCGGCGACTACCCGCCGCCAGTCGTTTCGGCTAC
>CALGXU010000307.1 GCA_937935205.1 uncultured Rothia sp. | reverse complement strand
GGAGGGGGTGGGGGATTACTAGGTTCTGCGCTGTTTTGTAGACGTTCAACGGGCACGTAAAAGCCCGGTGTTCTCACACGAATATTCACGTGAGAAGACCGGGCTTATCCGCTATTGCAGGGGTCGAGTCGCTAGTTCGCGAAGCCGAGCGCGAACAGCCACGCGGTACCGACCGCACCCCAGACGACCAGGTTCACGACAGCAGCCATGATGCCGATCTTGAACCATTCGCCCACGCTGAAGTAGCCGGAACCGTAGTACACGCCCGCCGGGCCGGAGGCGTAGTGGGTGATGCCGCCAATCAGGTTGCCCATGAAGCCGAGGAACAGCGCCGCGAACATCGGCGGAACACCGGCCGCTACCGCCGCACCGAGGAACACGGCGTACAGCGCCACAATCTGCGCGGTGTTCGAAGCGAACATGTAGTGGATGAAGAAGTACGCCAGAACCAGGATCGCGAATGCCATGGGCCATGCCATGCCGCTGACGCTGTGCGCCGCCTGCTGACCGATCCAGTCGACGACCTTGAGCTTCTTCAGGTGGTCCGCCATGCCGACGAGCACGGCGAAGAAGATGAGGGTGGACCATGCGCTGGAGTTCTTCGCCATGTCCTTCCAAGTCAGAACCTTGGTCACCAGCAGAATACCGATGCCGAAGAAAGCGGCGCTGGTGGCGTCAATACCCAGGGAGGTGCCGGTAACCCACAGGATCAGCAGCATCACGAAGGTGCCGAGCATGATCCATTCCTTGGAGCTCATGGGGCCCATTTCGTGCAGTTCCTGACGGGCGTGCTCGGGTGCGTCCGGGGTCTTTTTAATGGTCGGCGGGTAAATCTTCGACATGATCCACGGCATCACGATCAGCGCGGCAAGACCGGGAACGATAGCGGCGAGCGCCCAGGTGCCCCAGTCGAGATTGATACCGCGGTCGTGCGCGAACTTCTGCGCCAGCGGGTTACCCGCCATTGCGGTCAGGAACATTGCGGAGGTGATGGTGTTGACCTGCGCCTCCGTCATGAGCAGGTAGGAGCCGAGCTTACGGCGCGATTCGGGGGTCTCGTTGGTGGAGCCGTTGACCTCGGAGAGGGAACGGATAATCGGGTAAATCACGCCACCGGCACGCGCCGTGTTGGAGGGGGTGGCGGGGGCGAGAACCAGGTCGGTGATTGCCATACCGTAGGACAGGCCGAGGGAGGACTTGCCGAGCGCACGCACGAACAGCAGTGCGATGCGCTTGCCCAGGCCGGTGATGAGGAAGCCGTCGGCGATGAAGAACGCGGCAACAATAATCCAGATGGAGGAGTTGCCGAAGCCGGTCAGCGCCTCGTTCTTTGCCGCCATGGTGCCGGTAATCATTGCGGCACCCAGGCCGACAAGTGCTACGGACGGGGTCGGCAGCGGCTGCAGGATCAGGCCGAGGATGGTGCCGACGAAGATGGCGAGCATGTGCATGCCGCGCGGGTCGACGCCTTCAGGGGCGGGAACGAACCAGATGGCGAGGGTCGCTACGAGGATGATGGCAACGTGCAGGATCAGCTTGTTTCGCTGTTTGCGGGCTGCGTTCACCTCCTGGCTGGGGGCGGCGGCTACCGCTGTGTTGGTGGACTGTGTCATGTCCGTACTCCTTATGTGAAACGTACAGTGTGGTCCGTGGCGGGTGTGCCGTCACGGTGTGCGCGTTTCTTCTGCGTTGTCATGCTGTGTTGTGTACTTGTGGCAACGTGTGGGATGCCACGTAGTCTTTTAATCGTAGTGGTTTAGGTTCACCGAGTGAAGAAAATCGGCATAAAAAATGTGAATATGACCGGGCATATCGGCTGCTGGGCAGTCACCTCTGAGCTGCCCTTGAGACGCCCGCCGCCCCGCACCGTAGGTGACGGGCGTAACCGTAAAATAGGAACGTGCAGATTATTCGAGAGACCGGCCCCGAGTCCGGCGATATCCTCATTCACCACGATCAGACGGTGCAGATGCTCCGCGAGGTGGCAAGTGGGCAGCGTGAAGCCACCCTACGCATGTATCAGCCGAACCCGACGGTCGCGTTCGGCCGCCGTGACGAACTGAACCCCGGCTTCGCGGAGGCCTCCGCGGCGTGCGCCGAGCACGGCTTTGAGGTGCTGGTGCGCAAGGTCGGCGGGCACGCCGCCGCCTACCATCAGGGGTGCCTGGTCGTGGACCATTTTCAGCCCGCCTCCGACGCCCGCAGCGGCAACACCCTACGCTACGAACTGTTCGGTTCCATGTACGCGCAGGCGCTACGCGAAGTCGGCGTGGACGCGCGCATGGGCGAGATTCCGGGGGAGTACTGCCCCGGCGAGTATTCGGTGCACGCGCAGCTTCCCGCCTCCGCGGGTGGTGGTCGCATCAAGCTGGTCGGCACCGCCCAGCGTGTGGTGACCGGCGGCTGGTGGTTCAGCACCGGCATCGTGGTCTCCGACTCTGCGCCGCTGCGGGCGGTCACCGCGGACGTGTACCGCGCCCTCGGTATGGACCTGGACCCCGCCACGGTTGGCGCGGCGCAGGATGCGAACCCCGCCCTGCTCATGGAAGACCTGGAAGACGCCATCGTTGAGGTGTACGCCCAAAACGGTTTTCACTAGGTTGTTTTATTTCTGACTTTTATCCGTAACTTATTCGATATATCCCCACCTGAAGCGAAGGAGCATCCATGCGTTGGGCACAGATTAAAGACTCGAAGGGCAGCCGCGCGGTCTGCTTCTTCGAAGAGACCGTGTATGAGCTTCCGGCGAAGCTCAGCCCGCTACTAAATTTCTATAGCCGGTTCCGCCTGAACTTTGGCGACCCGAAGAACGCCGTGGCGATCCTGAAGGAGAACGGCGCGACCGTCATGGGTCACGGCGAGGAACTGTGGAGCTCCCTGCCCTTTATTCGCCCGCTCGATAAGCCCGGCAAGATTGTGTGCGCGGGCCTGAACTACCGCGACCACGCCGCTGAAATGAACCTTGAGGTGCCCGAGCATCCGGCGCTGTTTGCGAAGTTCCCGAACGCGCTGATTGGCCCCGGCGAGCAGATCCGTATGCCTGCCGATGACGGCACCGGCAGCACGAAAATCGACTGGGAGGTTGAGCTCTGCCTGGTCGTGGGCGCTCGCCTGCGTAACGCCACGGAGGAGCAGGCGCTCGAGGCTCTGATGGGGTACACGGTCATGAATGATGTGTCGGTGCGTGACTGGCAGGGACGCTCCTCGGAATGGTTCCAAGGTAAGAACTGGGATGCGATGACCCCGTTCGGTCCGGTGATTGTGAGCCCCGATGAGGTTGATCCGGTTGCCGGTCTGGAGCTGATCTGCGAGGTGGACGGCGTGGTGCGTCAGCGCGGCACGACGGCGGATATGGTGTTCACCCCGGCGCAGCTGCTTTCCTATATTTCTCAGTTTATGACCCTGGAGCCGGGTGACCTAGTTGCGACGGGTACTCCTGCGGGGGTTGGTTTGTCGCTGCATCCGCGTCAGTGGTTGAAGCCGGGGCAGTAGGTGCGCACCCGTATTGAGGGCATTGGTGAGCTGGTGAATGTCTGCTCGGAGGCGGGCGCCCTGTAGCTATCTCGTGCTGTAGCTATCGGGCGGCCCTGCGGGTTGCTGGTTCTGTAGCCGGTAGCCCTGCGGCTGGCTGGGGCTCGCCTCGCGCTAATGAACCCACATGAACCCACACTGGGGGCTGCCGATACCAGTGGCAGGGGGCTCCCACGGTAGTTATAAGTGAATATATATGCACTCCGCATGTGTTTTTAAACACATGCGGAGTACTTTTTTGTGTCAATAAAGTCCCTGGTGGGCGGCTTGGAATTTTTGGAATGCATGGCGAAGAACGTCCTGTGCGGGGGAGTGTGGCGCATGCATGGTTACACACTGTCAAACACACAAAAACTTTAAGCTTTGACCTAAATCTTAGGGTTTTGGGTGGGGTTTGTGGGTCTACAGGAATAAAACAAGGGAGTGTTCTATAGGTGTAATCCCCACTTGAAGACTGCTGATTTGGTGTGTAGAGCCCCCTGTTTCAGTGACTGAGACCATATCTGCCCTCGGTGCAGAATCCCAAATTGTGGGCAGGTGTGAGAAATTTAACAGAGGGTTTTGGTGCGTCATTCCGGGAAGTTTGAGGTTGAAGGTTTAGCTTTCCGTGCGCAATTTTCGTTTTTCTCAAGTTGCCCTCGCCTGACTAGGAATAAAGCTTAGACACTGTGGTGCAAATTTTGAGGGGCTGAATATCTATCGATGCACAAAGGTGTAAAGAAATGTGAGTCTAAACCTGAACCTTTGGTAAAAAATCGGTGCCCCAAGTCACAAACTCGTTTTGCGTTCGCCCAAAAGACTATGTAGGGTATGG
>CALGXU010000306.1 GCA_937935205.1 uncultured Rothia sp. | reverse complement strand
GGACAGGAGAACCTAGTGCCCCGCAATAACTCATCCGCTCCAGAGACCCCGATAATCCCGAAGGCTCAAGAGAAGCCTTGGTATATCCAGCACTTTACTAAGCTCCTCATTGGCTTTGGTCTGGGCGGCGGCGCGATTGCAATTCTGCTGCCTTGGATGCTGTGGCTGCACTGCGGCATGAGCTCGGGCAGCTCAGATCAGCTGCGTCTGCATCTGCTGTACGTCACTGGCGGTATTATTGCGGTTCTGACTCTTCTGCAGACTAATTGGAAGAACCAGGGTGACCGCCTCAAAATTGATGCCGACATCAAGAAGAATGAGCAGGATGCCGAGAAGAACGAGCGCGACCATATCCGCCAGGTTCATGCAGAGCGCCGTAGCCGCTACACCAAGGCTGTAGAGCAGCTAGCTGACGAGAAAGCGACTGTCCGTCTAGGTGGTATCTATACCCTCGTGGGTCTTGTGGATGAATGGCTTGCGGATGATAGCTTCAAGGAAGAAAGCGACCGACACAAGGAAGGGCAGGTTATTGTCAATAGCCTCTGTTCCTATATTCGTTCGCCCTTCCCTCTGGCGTTAAAAGCAGAGATGATTGAGGGCGATTCAGAGCCTGATAACTATGAAGGAGACTTCTCCAAAGACCAGGCGGCATTTCGCGAAGAACAGGATGTACGCCGCACCATCTTCGTTGAAATGAGCAAGCGCAGTAGTACCCTCACTAGGGATGAGATTGGCGCTGTAATCGACACTTTCCCAGGAATGTGGAGTGATTTCGAGTTTGATTTCAGTCGAGCACCTATTTTCTATACGCTCAGCAACCTCACAATTGAGAAAGCTAATTTTTCTTCTGCCAAGTTCTACAGCAACGCAGACTTCATCTGGGCGACCTTCACCCAAAACGCGGACTTCACCTGGGCGGCCTTCATCCAAAACGCGGACTTCAGCGGGGCGACCTTCACCCAAAACGCGAACTTCACCGGGGCAAAATTCACCCAAACCGCGGACTTCACCGGGGCAAAATTCACCCAAAACGCGGACTTCTACGTAGCGGCCTTCACCCAAACCGCGCGCTTCAGCGGGACGATCTTCACCCAAAACGCGGACTTCAGTAAGGCGACCTTCACCCAAACCGCGAACTTCGGCAGGGCGAAGTTCTTCCAAACCGCAGACTTCAGCCGGGCAAAGTTCTTCCAAACCGCGGACTTCAGGGGAGGGACCTTCGTCCAAAACGCAAACTTCAGCGGCACCACCTTTGAAAAACATTCACCACATTTTGTTGCTACTACCCACGGCAAGTCAGGTAAGGCATACAGAGCGCGGTTCGCTGCTCTGTCCAAAAAACAACCAGCCCATAACTTCGCAGTACATGAAGATAGCCGACCCATTCTTCTGGGCGAAACCGAGCTGGGTAACATAAAATATAACCTCCCTATGGGAACCGTACTTTTTGACCCTTGTTCCTGGGATGAAGAAAAGAAGGAATACACCCGCGTAAGCGAACCCGCAAAGTAACGCTTAGCATTACTCCTCAGAGGTAGATTCCTGTTATAGGCCCCGCCGAACCACCTCGGCGGGGCCTTCGCGTCTGTTCAAGGGTGACTCACTGCGGACCATTTTTGCACTATGCTGAGTATGACCCGTTCCTTTCAGAGAAGACAGGAGAATCAGATGCTCCAACAGGAGAACCAGAGGAAATTTCCCAACGTTTCTGGAGATTTATCTCAAACGGCTGAAGTTAAACCTCATAAAATCATGCGAGCTGTACCCGCAACTATACTATTAGTTTTATCGGCAGTCTCATGGTTCATGTATTTCAATTTTTATTATGAATGGAACTCTGAGCGAGCTGTTCACTGGCTCCCACTTTCTGTTCTATTAACGATTTCCACAGTCACCATAATATGGCTACAAAATAAATGGTTTATTCCCAAAAATGTCTCTCCATTTAATCTTTGGATTTTTGGAATCACAATTATTGGCGGCAGCATATCTTTTCTTCTTCCCCTTGCAATTGCTGATAATTTCAGCAAAGATGGGGAGGGAACAGCATTACGCCAAATGCTTATTTATTCTACAGGTGGCCTACTTGGCGTAATAACCCTCGGCGAAACTCGTCGCAAAAACGACCAGGAAAAATTAAAAAATGAGAACGACCATATTCGGCAAGTACATACTGAACGTCGCAACCGTTATGCGCAAGCTATTGAGCAACTTACTAATGAGAATGCAGCTGTTCGTCTTGGAGGTGCTTATACACTCATCGGTCTTGTTGATGAATGGCTAGACGATAACAAGTCTCTCGCCGACAACGATAAGATTTCCGATAAACCAAAGAAGGAGGGACAGATTATTGTCAATAACCTCTGTGCTTACATAAAATCTCCATTTGAATCTGAAATTAAAACTACCACAAGCCATGTACCCGGCCAAGAAGAACGGAGAATTCGTCAAGCAATACTACATGAGATACATGTCCGTCTGAGTAGCAAAAATTCTTCTTCCGAAACAGAAAAATACAAACCTGGTCCGTGGTCAAAATTTTCATTTGATTTCTCAAATACAGAATTCTTCTATCCAGTTGATTTTTCTAATGGATTCTTTGAAAAAAATATAAATTTCACAGAATCTACATTTACAGAAAGTGCAAATTTTAAAAATGCAAGATTCAAAGAATCCGCAATCTTTAATTCTACAAAATTTATATCAACACATGCAAATAATTGTGCATCCTTCGAGAAAGCTGAAATTTCTGGAGTTGCAGATTTTTCATCATCCCTTTTCACAATTCCCTTAAATTGTGAAAATGCAGTATTCAACGACGAAATTCGACTTGACAAAAGCCATTTTATTCAAATCACGTTATACTCAGAAAATATTCATTACCACTCCGAGCCAATACTGGAAAATGTAGCGGGGACAGGACATATGGCGCTTTCTACTGAAAGGCGCCTCACCCCTCAAAGTAAAAACCATAATGTGGCTTCGTTTTCTGGTGCGACATTCAATAATGGATTTACGATACAAGGAGCACACTCCGAAGGAATTATAAATTTTGTAAGTGAGTCAGGAGAAACAACAAAATTTTCCTATAAGCCAGATCCTTCTAAGTATAATTTCGACCTTCATTCCGAAAGTGTTCCAATCTACACTGAGAAAATTACCGCGCCAGACGGCAGGAAGTTTGAAGTCCCTAAAGGCTGCGCTATTTTTAATCCAGATGATCCTTCCGAATCAGTATTTCTAATTTCTTAAAACCAGTAATTTCAGTTTCTGAGCAGGAAACAGGAACCATTCAGAAAATGAATATGCTATTTCCCTAATGAAAAGGCCCCGCCGGTCCCACACCGGCGGGGCCTTTGTGTACCCTCACACACCCCGGTCCGGTAGCG
>CALGXU010000305.1 GCA_937935205.1 uncultured Rothia sp. | reverse complement strand
CCGGTGGATTTCATGGTGTCGTTGTTCATGCCTTCAAGATTGACAGGTAAAGTTTTACACTTCAAGCAAATTCAGTTTGTAGAGGAAAAAGAGTGCAGAAAATAGTAAAAATGGGGCTAAAAAGTGACCTGCGCCCTAAAAATGGGGGTTTTAGATGACGTTTTGTGACGGTGCTCCCTACTCAAAAAACACCCGCATACCGTCTTGCTGAGCTCAAAAACGTGAGACCCTATAAGAGACACAGCCACAGACACACCCCCCTGAATGGGGTAGCAGAGTCAGAAAGGCACAGTATGCAGACTAAGCCCTCCATCATTGCCGTCGATATGGACGGCACCTTCCTCACCGACTCCAAAACTTTCGACACCCAACGTTTCTCACGCATCCTATCCCGACTGCAGGCGCAGGGAATCCACTTTGTTGTGGCGAGCGGAAACACCTACGCCAAGCTGCAGGACTATATGCGCGGCTTTGAAGGGCGAGGTCTTACCTACATTGCTGAAAACGGCGCATATCTTACTGATGAGAGCGGTCAGCTTGCCGTGCATCCCTTTGAGGAAGAGGACGTGCCGCGCATTATTGAGGTTGTGCAGGGGCTGGACCAGATCGGTTTGCTGGTCTGCACCACCGAAGGTATCTATCTGCCCAAGGACCGCTGTGACCAGATTGTGCACATGATCCGTGGTTATTTTGAAGACACCGGTCAGGAGCTCCCCGAAACCCTCACGCTGGAGGATTTTGCGGCGTTCTTCTTCCCCGGCTCGGTCATGGTTGACTCTATTGAAGATTTTGAGGGTGCCCCCATTAAGTTCCCGCTGCTGACCCCGCCGAAGCAGACGCAGCAGCTGAGCATATACCTGCGTGAGGCTCTTCCGCAGACCGTCACCCCGATGGTTAGTGGCTTCGGTGCTATCGACCTGGTGCGTACCGGCGTTAACAAGGCGACCGGTCTGAAGGACCTATGCGAGCGTCTGGATGCTGATCCGGCGGGTATTCTTGCCTTCGGTGACGGTGAGAACGACATGGAGATGCTCCGCTACGCGGGCTGGGGTGTTGCTATGTCTAACGCCCCGGAGGTTGTGCAAAATGCCGCTGACGAGGTAATCGGCTCGAACGAGGAACAGGCAGTTCTGGAGTATCTGGAGCAGCTTCTGGATCGTTTGGAAGCTTCGCAATAGCTGCTTCACAAAGAGGAGCGCAGAAGCGTTTGCGTGCGGGGCGGTGTGGACCTGGGTGAACCTCAGGTAAACACCGCCCTGAAATATTCTGGCAAGGTTGCTAGAAGCCCTTGCTGGTAACGAACAGCGCCCGTGAGCACAGAATCTATCCGATAGAATTAACAGAATTAGTTTTGTACCCGTTTAAGGAGAGCATGATGGCGGGAAACCCGCTTCTGAATTCAATGACGAAGAATGTCACTCAGGGTGACTCTCGTTTTGGCCGTTTTGGCGCGCAGGCTCAGCAGAACAACCAGCAGGCACAGTACGGTCAGCAGCAGACCTATGGTCAGTACGGTCAGCAGTCGTACGGCCAGTACGGTCAACAGTATGACCAGCAGGGCTACGGTCAGAATGCTTACGGTCAGCAGCAGTATGGTCAGCAGCCCTACGGCCAGCAGTATGGCCAGCCCCAGTACGGTCAGCAGGCACAGTACGGCCAGCCGTACGGTGAGGCTGACTACGGCGCAGCAGCCCCCGCCTACTCGGAGCCCATCCCCGCCGGTGAGCGCCTGACCATGAACGATGTCATGGTTAAGACCGGTATCAACCTGGGCCTGGTCGCTGTCGGTGCAGCTGTTGCATGGTTCATGCCGGTGCTGATGTTCCTGGGCATGCTTGGCGGTCTGGTCCTGGGTCTGGTGAATTCCTTCAAGAAGAAGGTTTCCCCGGTCCTGGTCATGACCTACGCACTCATGGAAGGCCTGCTGCTCGGCGGTCTGTCTGCTGTTGTGGACATGCGCTACCCCGGTGTGGCAATTCAGGCTGTTCTGGCAACCCTCGTGGTGGCAGGTACCACCCTGGCTCTGTTCGCGAACGGCAAGCTGCGCGCAACTCCTAAGCTCAACAAGATCTTCATGATCGGCGCTATTGGTTACATGGCGTACGGCTTCATCTCGATCCTGGGTGCGGGTATCTTCGGTTCCTCGCTGAACAGCTTCTCTATCGGTGGTATCCCGCTGGGCCTGGTGGTTGGTCTGTTCGCTGTTGCGCTGGCAACCTACTCTCTGCTGCTGGACTTCACCACCACCTCCGAGGCTGTGGAGGCGGGTCTGCCCGAGCGTGAGTCCTGGCGCCTTGCATTCGGCCTGACCGCTTCTCTGGTCTGGCTGTACGTTGAGATCCTGCGTGTTCTCATGTACCTGGCAAGCATCTTTAGCAACGACTAAAGCTCATGATGAGGCGGCGGTACCGTGATGGTGCCGCCGCCTTTGCCGCTTTACTTCCCCTGTGTATTGAGGCGCGGGGGAGAGCACACAATAACAACACCACACACCGCCTCCGATGGGGTAGCTGAAGCTGCCCCGCACGAGTGCGGCACCGATAACGATTTGGAGACACCGTGAAAATTACACCTGTTGCAGAAGAACATGTAGCCGAGGAGGAGCGCGGCTACCGGGTGCCTTTTGCTATGGAAGTTGCCGGTGCTTGGGCGTGGCGCATCATTATGATTGCCGGTGCCGGTTGGATCCTGTGGAAGGGTCTGGGGCACGTCTCCCTGCTGGTTATTTCTCTTCTGGTGGCTCTGCTGCTGGCGGCTCTGCTGAGCCCCGCCGTGATGCTTCTGCGTAAGAAGGGTGTTCGTGCCGGTGGCGCGGCGGCTATTGCCGAGATCGGTATGATTCTGGTGCTCGCCGGTATTATTTCGCTGACCGGTCAGCAGATTCTGCGCGGTTTTGTGTCCATGGCGGATAAGGCGGTGCAGGGCTACCAGCAGCTGATTGGTTGGTTGAAGGACCTCGGCTACGAGTTTGGCGCCGACCAGCTGAACCAGATGCTGGATCAGATGGAGAACGCTGTCACCAATAACCCCAGCTCCGTGTTGCACGGTGTGTCCCAGGTGGGTTCGACCGCAGCTGAGGTTGCGACCGGTACCCTGCTGACTCTGTTCACGTTGCTTTTCTTCCTGATGGAGGGCGAGCGTATCTGGCTGTTCGTCACCCGCCTCTTCCCGAAGGATGCGCGTGCCGCGGTCAACGGTGCGGGTCGTGCGGGCTGGAAGTCCCTGGGCGCGTACGTGCGCGTGCAGATCCTGGTGGCGGCTATTGACGCTGTCGGCATCGGTCTTGGTGCCGCAATCCTGGGTGTTCCGCTGGCTATCCCGCTGGGTGTGCTGGTCTTCCTCGGCTCTTTCGTTCCGGTGATTGGTGCCCTCATTTCCGGTGCGGTGGCTGTGCTGCTGGCGCTGGTTGCCCTGGGCCCGGTGCAGGCGCTGATTATGCTCGGTATTGTTCTGCTGGTTCAGCAGCTTGAATCCCACATTCTGCAGCCGCTCATTATGGGTAAGGCTGTCTCCCTGCACCCGCTGGCGGTTATTTTCTCGGTGGCTGGTGGCTCCATGATTTTTGGTGCGGTGGGTGCTCTGTTCGCCGTGCCGACTCTGGCTGTGGTCAACTCGGTGGTGCGTTACCTGGCGAACCGTGACTGGGAGAAGGAGGCGCCTCGTGAGGAGGAGTTCCTCTTCCCGCATGAGCTGGAGCGCCGTCAGAAGGCTGAAGAGTCTGAAAAGGCGAAGGAAGCTAAGACTTCCGAAAGCTCTGAAGAATCTAAGGAATCTGAGAAGGCTTAGAACCCAGTTCACTGTGACTGACCGCGGGCTAGACGCTCGCACATCACCTAGATGAGGGGCCGTTCTTGCACTATCTGTTGAGAGTGCGGGGGTGGCCCCTGCTTTATGCCGGTGCATCCTCTAGAATGGAGTGTGCACTGTGCCACCGCGTGCCTTTCAGCGTGCGGGGCTAGGTGCCGCCAGAATACGTACCATCAGAATGGAAACCTCGTGAGCGTAGATCTCGACTCCCTGCCCGTGACCCTCACCGACATTGAACGTGCCGCAGAGCTGCTCGAAGGCGTTATTGAACGCACCCCCGTCGCTCATTCGCGTGCGCTGAGCCAGCGCCTCGGTTCCGAGGTTTTCTTCAAGTGTGAGAACCTGCAGCGTGCCGGTTCCTTCAAGGTGCGCGGTGCATACGTGCGTATGGCGAAGCTCTCTGAGGAGGAGAAGAAGCGCGGCGTCGTGGCGGCGAGCGCGGGTAACCACGCTCAGGGTGTGGCGCTGGCGGCTGACCGTCTGGGCATTAAGGCTCGTATTTACATGCCGCTGGGTGCGGCGCTGCCGAAGATTACTGCGACCCGTGACCACGGCGCCGAGGTTGAGCTGCACGGCGTGACCGTGGATGAGGCTCTGGCGGAGGCGAAGCGCTACGCCGAAGAGACCGGCGCGGTGTTCGTGCACCCCTTCGACAATGAAGACATTATTGCCGGTCAGGGCACGATCGGCCTGGAGATTCTGGAGCAGGTTCCGGACGTTGACACCGTCATTGTGGGTGTTGGCGGCGGTGGTCTGCTGGCCGGTCTGTCGGCTGCTATCCGTGCGAAGGAGCAGAAGCTCGGCAAGAAGATCAAGATTATTGGTGTTCAGGCGGAGCACGCGGCAGCGTACCCGCTGTCCCTCGCTGCGGATGCTCTGGTGCCGCTGAAGAAGGTTTCCACCATCGCTGATGGTATTGCGGTGGGCCGCCCCGGCCAGATGCCTTTCTCCATCATCAAGGAGCTGGTGGACGATGTGGCGACCGTGAGCGAAGACGATATCGCCCGCGCCCTCATTTTCCTCATGGAGCGCAACAAGCTCGTGGTGGAGCCCGCCGGTTCGGTGCCCGTGGCGGCGCTGATGAACGGCAAGCTGAAGGAAGAGTACGGCGACCTGGGTACGGTCGTGTGCGTGCTCTCCGGCGGCAATATTGACCCGATGCTGATGCTGAAGGTGATTCAGCGCGGTCTGTCTGCGGCTGGCCGCTACATGACCGTGAAGATGATGCTCTCTGACCGTCCGGGTGAGCTGGCAACCATTTCCCGCATCATCTCTGAGAACGATGCGAACGTGACCGGTGTGGACCACACCCGCGTGGGTGGCTCGCTCTCCATGGGTGACGTGTCGATTACGATCGACATGGAGACCAAGGGCGTGGAGCATTGCCGCCAGGTGATTGCCGCCCTGGAGGATGAGGGTTTCAAGCCCATCATCGTCTACTAAGCCGATATATTTATGAGCCGGCAAGCTGTAATAGGTGCGTCTGGGCTTTATCGGCAGAACGCAATTCAATAGACAAAAACAGTGCGGGGTGCTGACCTTTTCGGTTCAGCACCCCGCACTGTTTGTTTTAAATCTAGTGCTGTCTCTTAGCCCTAACTTCTTAGCCCTGGTAGGGGGTCACGGAGACAATCTTGGCGCTCAGTTCCTTACCGTTCGGTGCGGTGTAGGAAACCTCGTCACCCTGCTTAGCGCCCATAATTGCTGCGCCCAGCGGGGACTTCTCGGAGAAGACCTTCAGATCGGTGCCCGCCGGGAGGGTGTCCTCAATTTCGCGGGAGCCGAGCAGGAACTTCAGGGTGCGGCCTGCAACCTCAGCCTCGATGACCATGCCGTGGCTTACCACGCCGTCATCAACGGGCGCCTCACCAATCTGTGCGGTTTCGAGCAGGTGCTTGAGCTGCTTGATGCGCGCCTCGTTCTTAGCCTGCTCGTCGCGTGCCGCGTGGTAGCCGCCGTTCTCGCGGAGGTCGCCCTCATCGCGCGCCTGGGCGATGCGGTCAACAATTTCCTGACGGTACGGACCGGAGAGGTGCTCCAGCTCCTGAGTGAGGCGGTCGAAGGCGTCCTGAGTGAGCCATGCACCGGTGTTTTCAGCCATGCGTGTCCTTTGCTTATGCGCCGGCTTTGCCGGTGCGAAACGAATAAACCCGCTACCGCGTGCCACGTTCAATGCGCGGCGGTGCCGGTAACGGAATGAATCAACAGACCTATTTTAGAGCACCGGAGGATTTTCGGCTGTTATACCGGTCGTATCTTTCCCTCTGAACGCATCTGAGCGCATCTGAGCATATCTTCGCCGATACGCACGCCGGTAGCTGAACAATCCACCAGCATCAGCCTGTTTCAGACCTGTGAATCTGCTGATATGACGGCATGTTTCAGGACGTCACACGGCGTCATCTGCGTTAGTGCACCGGCGCTGTCCTTGGGTATCATACGAGAAGCTACAACCGTAAAATTTCTGCCGCGTAGCGCTCGCATCCGCGATTCACAGACACATCATCCGCACCCCTGGCGCATCACATAAAGGAGACCACCGTGAGCGAAGCCATTGAACAGCTGAAGGCAAACCTGCCGACTCACCCTCCCGTGGACTCCCTCAAACCGCTGGATGAGGACTACACCGGTCTGCGCATCCTCGCGGTGCACGCTCACCCGGACGACGAGTCCTCTAAGGGCGCCGGTACCGCTTCGGCGTATATTGCCCGTGGTGCTCGCTTCATGGTGGCGACGATGACCGGCGGCGAGCGCGGTGACATCCTGAATGAGGAGATCGATAATAGTCCGCGTGCGCACCGTGACCTGCCGGGTCTGCGCCGCGCTGAGATGGCGGCTGCCCGCGAGATTATGGGTATTGAACACCGCTGGATTGGCTTCTTCGACTCCGGTCTTCCCGAGGGCGACCCCATGCCGCCTCTGCCCTTCGGTAGCTTTGGCACCATGCCCCTGGACCGTGCCGCCGCGCCGCTCGTGCGTCTGGTGCGTGAGTACCGCCCGCACATCATCATCACCTATGACGAGATTGGCGGCTACCCGCACCCCGACCACATCATGACCCACAAGGTCGCAGTGGAAGCATTCGAGAAGGCGGGCGACCCCGAGGCGTACGTGGGTGAGGGCGAGCCCTGGACCCCTCTGAAGCTCTACTACGACCGCGCTTTCAACCCCGAACGCACCCTCGCCCTGCACGAGCATCTGCTTGATACGCACGGTGAGAGCCTGCTGAGCGGCTGGATTGAGAACATCGCGCACCGCGCAACCTCGGGGGAGGCGCCTCGCCACGAGACGACGACCCGAATCCTGGTGACCGATCACTTTGAGCAGCGCGATCAGGCTCTGCGGGCGCACGCCTCGCAGGTGGACCCGAACGGCGTGTTCTTCGCCGTTCCCAGCGAACAGCTGAAGGATATCTGGCCCTGGGAGGACTACACGCTGGCTGCCTCGCACGCTGAGGTTCAGCTGCCCGAATCTAGCCTGGATGAGGGCCTGAGCGACTACTACGTTATCTAGCGTCTACATTATCTAGAGCGGGGCGCCGCATCGCCCCGCGTTACAATGATGCCCTTCACCTATGACATGAGTCGTGGGTGAAGGGCATCATCCATTCTTAGGTACACGATGTGTGCAGCCCCCGTATACAACCCCGCATGCCGCTACCAGCCGCCACAAATTTTGAGCCGATTCTCAGCCCAACCGTGATGCCGATTGCCGCGAAGGTACGGCGCGGCGGCGTAGAATAAGAGCTTGGACTCTTTCGTGATGAGCCCGCTGAATTATCTGCCACGACAGCCGAATGAGGTATGAGCTATGAGCGCCAACGCCCTGCCCGTGATTACTGTGCACGGCCACGCCAGCAACCCCGGCACTGTCACTGAGCCTACCGTCTATGAGCAGGCTCTGGCGCGCTCGCTGAGCCCCGAATCCCTGCCGGCACATATTGGAGTGCTGGTGGATGGTAACCGCCGCTGGGCGGCTCAGCGCGGCTTGAGCACCCGTGAGGGCCACGCCGCCGGTGCGGAGCGGATTATTGATTTTCTGGCGTGGTGCACTGAGCTGTCGATTCCGCAGGTGAGTCTGTACATGCTCTCCACCGAGAACCTGAAGCGCCCCGAGAAGGAACTGACCGGTCTGGTCGCTGTGATTGATGCGTTCCTGGTGCGTCTGGTGGAGTCCGCCTGCGGTCCGGTGCGCGCCATCGGCAACATTGACCTGATACCTCGCCAGCTGCACGAGCGCCTGGACTGGGCGATTGGGCAGACGGCGCACCTGCCCGGCGTTCGCGTGAACATTGCGGTCGGCTACGGCGGTCGCCAGGAGATTGTGGATGCGGTCCGCTCGGTTCTGCGTGAGGCCGCCGCTGAGGGCGCCTCCTTGGAATCGCTTGCCGAACAGCTGAGCGTGGAGGATATTTCCTCGCACCTGTACACTGCCGATATGC
>CALGXU010000304.1 GCA_937935205.1 uncultured Rothia sp. | reverse complement strand
TTCCCCACTGCTGCCTCCCGTAGGAGTCTGGGCCGTGTCTCAGTCCCAGTGTGGCCGGTCACCCTCTCAGGCCGGCTACCCGTCGTCGCCTTGGTGAGCCGTTACCTCACCAACAAGCTGATAGGCCGTGAGCCCATCTATAACCACTACATAACGCTTTCCACCAACACCCCATGCGGAGATTGGTCGTATCCGGTATTAGACCCAGTTTCCCAGGCTTATCCCAGAGTTAAAGGTAGGTTACTCACGTATTACTCACCCGTTCGCCACTAATCCACCTAGCAAGCTAGGCTTCATCGTTCGACTTGCATGTGTTAAGCACGCCGCCAGCGTTCGTCCTGAGCCAGAATCAAACTCTCCGTTGAAAAAATAGAAAAGCTTGATAATCTGATCTCAAACAGCGAATCACACACGGGGGTGCGTGACTCAAGCTGACTAAATTTGAAACCATTTGATGATTATCAAATATCAATAAATATTTGGTATTAGTTTCAGTTTCCATCACCATTCGGTGATTTTATTGAACAAAGCACACTATTGAGTTCTCAAGCAACACACCGATTCAACACCTCAACCCCTTCATTCGAAGGATGTTTTACCGTTGAACGGTCATTCATGTTATTTCGTTTGTTACCGCGTTCCCGCGGCAACTCAATCAACTATACCAGCGTTTCGTTTGCCATGCAAATCCGTTTTCCGTGATTCACACCACAATGTTTCTTTCCTAAACTCTTCCACCATCACCAACAGGCAACCTGAGAATCTTCTAAGCAAGAAACCAAAACACTATACAATTGAAAGCCAGTCAAACCGCTTCTGACTAGGAGAAACACCGAAGAAGCTCTTCGTTTTTTCCTCCTCGCCGCGGCGACTCATACAACTATACAGACCCCCAAACGCCCCTGCAACCCGAAAAAGGGTGAAGTGGGACACAAATAAGGGGGTTTAGGTTCATCCTGACCCGAACAGGGCACTAAAACCCCTAGTCAACGCAGGGTAAGCCTCTCAAAAGTTCTTTGAAAAAAGTTTAAAAACCTTCAAAAGAGCCCGAAAAAACTGCAGAATACCCTCCAGCAGCTCCCCGAACAGCCGATATATGGGGCGTGGAAGGTAAGAAGAGACAGAACAAGGAGGGCACCCCCTCACGGGGGCGCCCTCCTTGTTCAAGCTACAGAGCTACAGGCTGCAGCTCGCTAACTTCAAAACTCTAGTTCGCGGAAGCGCGACGACGAGAAACATCGTACAGAGTAATGCCCACAGCCATCGCCGCGTTCAAAGACTCCATCGCAGAATCAATCGGAATCGACACAATCTGATCGCAGTTCTCAGTCACCAGACGGGACAGGCCCTTACCCTCAGAACCAACCACCACGCACAGCGGCTCATTCGCAAGCTCCAGAGCCGGCAACTCAATATCGCCACCGCCATCCAGACCAATCACGAAAATACCCTGCTCCTTAGCCTGCTGAATCACGCGAGTCAGATTAGTCGCCATCGCAACAGGAATACGAGCAGCCGCACCAGCACTAGTCTTCCACGCACCAGCAGTCACAGCAGCCGAACGACGCTCAGGAATAATCACGCCATCACCGCTAAACGCGGACACGCTACGAATAATCGCACCCAGGTTACGCGGATCAGTAATACCGTCCAAAGCAACAAACAGCGGCGGAGTCGACAGCTTACCCGAGTGCCAACGCTCCATAGTATCCAGCACCAGGTCAGTCGCATCCGGGTACTTGTACGGCGGAATCTGCATCGCAACACCCTGGTGCACAGCACCATCAGTCAAACGATCCAGCTCGCTACGCGGAATCTCCAGCATCGGAATGTTGCGCTTATTCGCAATAGTCATGATCTCGCGAACACGGTCATCAACCTCAACACGGCTCATGATGTACAAGTGCTTCGAGGGAATCTCAGTACGCAGAGCCTCAAGCACCGCATTACGACCAGTCACCAGCTCATCACTAGCGCGCTTACCGCCCAGACGAGTCTGGAACTTACGGTTCGTACCGGTAGCAGCACGACGCTCAGCCGCACGCTTCATCTTATACGCCTTGTGATAAACGCGGTCCTCAGCTTTCGGAGTAGGGCCCTTACCCTCAAGCGCCTTACGACCGTGACCACCAGTGCCCTTAGTAGCACCCTTCTTCTTGCTGGTAGCGCCCGGGCGCGAACCTGCCTTAGCCATTCTTCTCTTCCTTCGTCAAAGTAATGAATACGAGTCTACGCGAGAGAAACCCGCCCGACCTAAGCCTTACGCACAAACGCGGGGCACATCACCCGCTAGCCAACGCTCCAGCTCGAACCATTCGCGCTATCCTTCACCTGCACACCAGCAGACGCCAACAGATCACGCATCGCATCAGCCTTCGCCCAATCCTTCTGAGCACGAGCATCAGCACGCTCCGCCAACACAGCCTGAATCAGCGCATCCAAAGCCTCATGCTCAGCACCCGAAGTGCCCTCAGCATTAAAGCTCATCAGCTGCGCCAGGCCCAGAACCTCAGCCATAGCCATCACAGCATTAGCCGCCTCCGAAGCATCCTCACCAGCAGCAAGCGCAGCATTACCCGCACGAGTCTGCTCATGCAAAACCGCCAGAGCACGCGGAATGTTCACGTCATCATCCATAGCCTCAGCAAAAGCCTGCGGAACCTCACGGCCCGGCTTCAGCACATCCTGAGTTGCAGCAAGGAACGCCTCAACACGCTCAATAGCGGTTGCCGCCTCCTGCAGAGACGACGGACGGTAATCAAGAATCGAACGATAATGCGCACTACCGAGGTAGTAACGAACCACCAACGGGCGCGCCATTTCAAGCATCTGCGCCGGCGAAATCGTATTACCGATAGACTTCGACATCTTCTCACCCTCATAGGTGACCATGCCGTTATGCATCCAGAAGTTCGCGAAATCATCACCGGCAGCAGTCGACTGCGCCAGCTCATTCTCATGGTGCGGGAAACGCAAATCCAAACCGCCACCGTGAATATCAAAACGCGAACCCAAATACTTACCAGCCATCGCCGAACACTCCAGATGCCAGCCCGGACGGCCGCGACCCCACGGAGACTCCCACGAAGCAGTCAGCGGCTCGCCCTCCTTATACCCCTTCCACAGGGCAAAATCGCGAGGGTCACGCTTACCGCGCGGATCAGCATCCGCAGAATCCTGCATATCCTCAACGCTCTGATTCGTCAGCGCACCATACTTATCCCACGAACGCACATCAAAATACACGTCACCAGAATCATCCAGCGCAGGATACGCGTGGCCACGATCAATCAGACGCTGAATCAGAGCAAACATCTCCGGAATATGACCGGTAGCGCGCGGCTCATACGTCGGCGGATCAATACCCAGCGCCGCATACGCCTGAGCAAAAACCTTCTCAAAACGATACGCGAGCGCCCACCACTGCTCATTCGGGAACTCACCCTCAAAACCGGGCTCCATAGAATCAGCAGACTTCGCCAAAATCTTGTCGTCAATATCAGTGACATTGCGGACCGTCGTCACCTTCAAACCGCGGTAACGCATCCAACGGCTCAACTGGTCAAAAACCAACGCCGAACGGATATGGCCCAGATGCGGTTCACCCTGCACCGTAGCACCGCAATAGTAGATACGCGCCTCACCGGGCACGACGGGCTCAAACTCGCGGATAGTCGCGGAAGCTGAATCATAAAAACGCATAGTCACACTCTCATTCTACGGGGTTTCTACGGGGTCGGTTCAGACACCGGGGCGGTAAATCAGCGATAGGTTACAGAATGGCTCGAAGCAACCAAACACCTACGAACGCGGATACACCAGCGCCGTCGCAATAGCAGCCACACCCTCGCCGCGGCCGGTCAAACCCAAACCGTCAGTAGTCGTCGCAATCACCGTCACCGGAGCACCCGCCGCCTCGCTCAGCACGCGGTTCGCCTCATCACGGCGCGGAGAGAACTTCGGGCGGTTACCCACCAGCTGAACGCTCACATTACCAATCTCAAAACCAGCAGCACGCACAATCGCCGCAGCCTCAGAAAGAATACGAACGCCCGAAGCACCCTTCATGTCCGGGCGATCCACACCGAAATTAGAGCCCAAATCCCCCGTGCCGGAGGCGGCAAAAAGAGCATCCGCCGCGGCATGAGCCACCACGTCACCATCAGAATGGCCGCTCAAACCACGCTCACCCGGCCAATGCAGACCAGCAACATACAGAGGAGTGCCCTCCTCACCAAAAGCGTGGACATCAACACCGGTACCAACACGAGGAATAACAGTCATCACAGGACCCTTCAATCGAACAAAAATCTTCTCAGCGGCAGTGCCCGCCCCACTACAGAGGCAGGTATAGGAGGCGTTAGGCGGCAGGATTAGGCAGCAGAATCACCAAACAGCGCACGAGCAACCCGCAAATCCATCGGAGTCGTCACCTTAAACGCATCCGCGTCCCCTGCAACCGTCAACACCGGCTCACCCGCCGCCTCCATAGCCATCGCATCATCAGTCAGCAGCTCAGCCTCCTCAGCAGGTAGAGAACGGCTACGCTCATGCGCCGCCAACAGGGCAGCTACCTCAAAACCCTGAGGAGTCTGCACCGCACGCATCTGCGCACGTGAAGGAGTACCCGTCACCACACCAGCAGAATCCACGGTCTTCACCGTATCCACCACCGGCAACACAGGAATCACCGCACGCACAACACCCTGCGGGCTCTCAGAGCCCAGACCCTCAAGCACACGGTGATACACCTGTGGCGGAGTAAAAGCACGAGCGCAATCATGAATCAGCACATAATCCACCGGAACCTGCGCATCCTTCAAAGCGTCCAACGCCGCAACCACCGAAGCAGTACGCGTATCACCACCGGCAGTAATCAACGCACCGGCACGGCGGGCATCCTCCAAAAGCTCCGGGCAACTCGCCGAACAATCAGCAGGAACAGTCACCACCACATGCTCAGCAACACCCGAAGCGAGCGCACCCTCCAACGCATAATCCAGCAGAGTACGACCATGCACACGCACAGCAGCCTTCGGAATCGGCTCACCCAGGCGAGTACCCGAACCAGCCGCCAAAACAATCACAGCAGTATTCGCCGCAGAAGCAGAAGTCATCAGTCTCAAGCCCGCCTACGCCTCGAACTTATAGCCCAAGCCGCGAACCGTCACCACATACTGCGGGGCAGAAGAATCCGGCTCAATCTTCGAACGCAGACGCTTAATATGCACATCCAGGGTCTTCGTATCGCCCACATAGTCGGCACCCCACACGCGCTCAATCAGCTGGCCACGAGTCATCACACGACCCACATTGCGCAGCAGAATCTCCAGGAGCTCAAACTCCTTCAGCGGCATAGAAATCTCTTCACCATTAACCGTCACCACATGGCGGTCAATGTCCATACGCACCGGGCCGCCCTGCAGCACCGACTCAGTAGCAGAATCAGTCTCCGCCGAACGACGACGCAACACCGCGCGGATACGAGCAATCAACTCACGCGCAGAATACGGCTTCGTCACATAGTCATCAGCACCCAGCTCCAGACCCAGAACCTTATCCAGCTCAGAATCCTTAGCGGTCAGCATGATAATCGGGACCGAAGACACCTCACGTAGCTTGCGGCACACCTCCATACCGGACATGCCCGGAAGCATCACATCCAGCAGCACCAAATCCGCGCCCTCGCGGTCAAACACCGGCAGAGCATCCAGACCATTGTCCACAACAATCGTCTGGAAACCCTCACGACCCAGCAAAAATGCAAGGGGATCCGAGAGGGCCTCTTCGTCCTCAACAATCAGAATTTTAGACATCAATAACTTCCTTCGATTCCATAAAACCTATATCGCTAACACTACACTGCGGCCGGAGGCTCATTCAGCGGCAACGCCAACGTAAACGTCGAGCCCTCCTGCGGCATCGACCGAACCGTCACGCTACCGCCGTGCTGAGTCATCACATGCTTCACAATGCTCAAGCCCAAACCGGTACCGCCCGTCTGACGCGAACGAGCCGGATCAACCCGGTAAAAACGCTCAAAAATACGTTTCTGCTCGTCCTCTGGAATACCCACGCCCTGATCAGCAACCTCAACCAGCAGCTGATCAGCCACACGGTGCACCCAAATATCCACCTTCGTATGCTCCGGCGAATAACGCACCGCGTTCTCCACCACGTTCTGCACAGCAATACCGAGCAGCTCGGCATCACCGTACACCTCGGGGACCTCCTCGATGCGGGTAGAAATCTGGATATCCTTCTCCTCCGCCACAATATGCGAACGATCCACCGCATCAGCCACCAAAGAAGGCACCGACACCGGACCACCACGCGCAATCACATCGGTCGACTGCAGGCGCGAAAGCTCAATAATGTCACGCACCAGCGCAGACAGGCGGCGAGTCTCCTTATGCAGACGACCCACAAAATACTCAATCGCCTCCGGGTCATCACTCGCCTGCTCAATAGCCTCAGCCAACAGACTCACCGCACCCACCGGAGTCTTCAACTCATGCGACACATTCGCCACAAAATCATTACGCATACGCTGAACACGAGAAATCTCAGTACGGTCATCAGCAAGCACCAGAATATACTCGTCCCCCAGCGAAGCAACACGCACATCCAAAACCAGCGCCTCACCCTCACCGCGGTCAATCTCAAAAGTACGCTCCGCAAAAATACCGCGATGACGCACCGTGCGAATCATATCCGCCAACTCATCAGACGCCACCGTATGACCACGCACCAGACCCATCGCATACGCACCCGGAGAAGCCTGAACCACGCCGCCCACCTCATCAATCACCAGATAGGCGCGACCAATCACAGCAAGCACCTGAGCGGCACCATCACGCAGCGCCGGCGCCGACACCAAGCTACGCTCCTGCTCCCGCTCACTACGCGCCACCGCGTTCATGCTCAGGACGCCCACCAGCAGACCTATCATGCCCGCAATAAAGGCGATCAGACCGGCATCCATGTACTTCCCTTCCATTCGGGTACCCCATAAGTATAAATGTGGCCGATACCCAGCACTCAGGCGAACACCCGTCTTCTCAGGCAGGCTCCCCAGGCAGGGTCCTCAGACAGGCACCCCTGCAGAAACCGTGCAGAGAACGCAATGAGCCGCCCACCTCAACGGTGGACGGCTCATCACAATGACAGGGGCAAAACCCTGCCGGAGGTACTACTTACCCTGGTTTGCTACGGCAGCAATAGCGTCCTTAGCAGCCTCGGGGTCCAGGTACTCGCCGGCCTTGACGGGCTGGAAGTTCTCATCCAGCTCGTAGTACAGCGGAATACCGGTGGGGATGTTCAGGCCAGCAATGTCCTCATCGGAAATACCCTCGAGGTGCTTGACCAGCGAACGCAAGGAGTTACCGTGTGCAGCAACCAGAACGGTCTTGCCTGCTGCGAGGTCGGGCTTGATGTCCGACTCCCAGTAGGGAAGCATACGGCCCAGAACGTCCTTCAGGCACTCGGTGCGAGGAGCATTCTCAACATCCGCGTAGCGGGGGTCGTGTGCCTGCGAGTAGGGGTCGTTGTCATCCAGCGGGGGCGGCGGAACGTCGTAGGAACGACGCCAAGTCATGAACTTCTCGTCGCCGTATTCCTCGCGAATCTCGGACTTGTTCTTACCCTGCAGAGCACCGTAGTGACGCTCGTTCAGGCGCCAGGTGCGCTTGACGGGAATCCACAGACGGTCTGCTGCATCCAGTGCAAGGTTTGCGGTGTTGATTGCGCGACGCTGCAGGGAGGTGTGAACAACATCGGGGAGGATGTTGCGCTCTGCCAGCAGCTCGCCGCCGCGCTTAGCCTCAGCGCGGCCCTTATCGGTCAGGTTAACGTCCACCCAACCGGTGAACAGGTTCTTTTCATTCCACTCGGACTGGCCGTGGCGCAGGAGTACTAGTTTGTAAGTCATACCTCTATTTTTTCATTTACCCGCCGGTTTGTCATGCCTCAAGACCCAGAAAATATGCATTCTCCCAAAAATTTATAAGGGTCTTTATTACCAGAACGAAAGGCTCAAAAACCCCGCCAGAAAAGGGCAAAGCCCCGCACACCACCCGACCGGGACAAACCCGTCAGACAGCGCACGAGGCTTCACCACCTATCGCGCAAAGCGAGCGTAGCGCAAAGCGAGCGCACAAGCTAACGCTAGAAACGGCGTCGACCAACCGAAGGCCACACACCAGCCAGGAACACGCAGCTAATCACAGCAGCCA
>CALGXU010000303.1 GCA_937935205.1 uncultured Rothia sp. | reverse complement strand
CAGCGCGGAGGCGGTGAACTGTGCATTACCCAGGGATGCGAGGGGCTGCTGGGAGCCGGGCACAAAAATCGGGGACGCGGCAAGGAAGAGCGCCGCGGCGGGCAGAGCCCACACGGGCATGCGGCGCGCCAGGGCGGTGAGGCGACCGGGCTCAGCCGCTGCATCCGCCTCCTGCACGGAGGCGCTATCGGCTACTCGCGCACCCGAACGCACCGGAATCGCGGCGGGAACCACGCCGTAGCGTACACGCACGACGGCGTCCAGCAAGGCGAGGAAGACGACGGGCATGAGCACGAGCGAGTAGTGCCAGGTGCTTGCCCAGTAGGATTCCATGGTGGAGAGCAGACGCCATGCGAGGGTCGGCAGGGCAATTGCCGCCAGAGGAGAAATCACCCAGAGGACTGCGCCGGTAATGAGCAGCAGACCGAGGGTTGCCAGCTTGGTGTTGTTGCTGAGCATCTGCAGCGCCGAGCCGAAGGGGTCGCCTAGGGCCGCGGAGAAGTTCACCTTGTCGGCGTAGTCGAAGTTTCCGCCGCTATTGAAGTAGGGCAGGATCACGTAGATTGCGACGGCGGACCAGAATACGCCCCAGATCATAACCATGGTAGATTCGGCGACGGCGGGGGTGCGCGCCCAGGAGGAGTAGAGCTGCTGCATGCGGGTGCGCATGGGGGCGGGGGTACCCGCGGAGAGGCGCGGCATCAGAATGTCTACGGCGGTGCTCAGCCAGCCGGTGCGGATAAAGATGATGAGGCCGATGGCAGCAACAGTAATGCCCATATCTTCTTTGACGAAGGCAATGGGTAGAGCCCACCAGCAGGCGTAGGCGAGGTAGCGAGCGCGTTCGGTACCGCTCACTCGTGAGGCGAGCACCAGGTAGCCGAGGCTCATGGCAAGTAGCGGCACGGCGAATGCTACTTCGTGGAATTGAGCGGCGATAGCTTGCTGAACGCCGAAGCTGAGGGCGAATCCGGCGCCGAGTAGCAGACCGGTGACGGTCGGGATAACGCCCTGAAGTTTTGCGGATTGAGCGTTCTGGGCGGGTCCGCTCTTCTGCGCGTCTTCAGTTTTCTGGGCAAGCGCGAAGGCACGCTGAGTGAAGCGCACAATGGCGAAGCTTGCGAAGGCGACCAGGGCGTTCTGCACGACCAGCAGGGTGGTCGGCGAGGGGAACAGCGCGTAGATGGGCCCCAGGAGCACCAGAATCGGGTGGAAGTGGTCACCCCAGAGGTTAAAGTCGGGCCCCTTAATGGGCACGATGGGCACGGAGAAGTGCGAGTACGCCTGCGCCATCTGGGTGAAAATCGCCAGGTCCCAGGAGGGCGTAATCCAGTGCTTCATCTGCTGCAGCGAGTAGTAGGTGTACAACGCCATGACGGCGGCAGCAAGCAACAGGCCGGGTAGTAGTTCGAGGGGGCGGATGCTCTTGACGCGCTCGGTGAGGGACTGACGCGGCTTTTTCTGGGTACACTGGCGGCGCGCGCCTGTTGCGGTGCCGCTCTTCGTTTCAGATGCGTTAGTCATCGAGGGTGCGTCATGTGCTTCCGGTGCCATAGGCGTCCTTCTCTCGGGGGTGTGTCCGGGCTGTAGGCGCCCTTGTGAACGGGCAGAACGCATAACCCTGTATGGTGCCGGTGGCGGTGTTTGCGTTCGTTTTCGCTCTACCCTTTAGGGTATCGCATTAGTGGCGTACCTGCCCCTCCTGCACTTTTTGTATCTTGCCCCTCAACATCTGCCCCGGATGTTGCTACCCGGGTTGGACGCATAGACTGGTGTGGTGAGTACGTTTCCTTCCTCAACCCCCAGCGGCACAACCCCCGACGGTGCTGCCCCCGGCGGCGCAACCCCCGGCGGCGCGACCTCCAGTAGCCGCCCGGCAGCGGGTGCGCGGCGCATCCGGCATCCTTTGGCGGCAGCCGGTGTGCCCTATGCGCCGGCGCTCACGGATAATCTTCACGAACCGTGCGTGCAGATTCGTACTCTCTCCCCCGCTGTGTCCTCTCTTCCGGGCGCTCTGACTCCGGAGGTGTGCGAGGTTGTGATTGAGCCGCATGTTCCGGTGCAGCTAGCGCAGACTTTGGGGTCGCTACGCCGCGGGGCCCAGGATCTTTCGTATCGTGCGCTGAGCCGCACGGATGGTGCCGAGAGAATCTGGTTGACGGCTCGCACGCCGTTTCACGAGTTCCCAGCGGTGCTATACGCCGAACGGTTGGCGCAACCGACCGAACTCCCGGAGGGGCTCCCCGCTCTTCATCGTCTGCTGATGCGCCCGGTGCGTATTCGCATCTGGGTTTCTTATAGTGCCGCAGATCAGCAGATGCAGGCGCGAGCCGACCTTCAGGCGCTAGCGCAGGAAATGACGTACTGGCTGGGTCTGCACGACCCCGCCGAGCAGTTCGGCATTCTGTCTTCTTTTGAGTCTCTTCCGCCGCGTATTCAGCAGGCGTGGCGGCAGAATCCGGGGCTCCGCCTCAGCGCCTCCGGTCAGCTGGACCGGCAGATGCTCAACGCCATTGTGGAGCAGCGCATCACCCAGACCGAAGCGTTCAGGACCTTGAGCTGGGTTCTGCGAAAGTACGGCTCCCCCGCCCCTTCGACCGGGTTGGGGCATCAGCCGGAGGGCATGCGCGTCTACCCTACCGCCCGGACCCTGGCGACGATTCCTACCTGGGATTTGCATCGGGCGGGCGTTGATAAAAGCCGCTACGATGCCGTGTACGCTTACACTCGTTCCGCCGAGTCTCTGAAAAACATTGCGGCAGAAGGCGACATCGCGCTACTGGCGCGGAGCCTGCACACGGTGCGCGGCGTGGGCCCGTGGAGTATTTCCGAGGCTCTGCAACGCGTGTGCGGGCACCCGGACGCCATCAGCGTGGGCGACTACCATCTGGCGCACGCGGTCGGCGAGCTGTTCACCGGTCAGCGCACCGATGATGCGGGAATGCTCGCCCTACTGGCACCCTACAGCCCGCATCGGCAGCGTCTGGTGCGGCTCATGCACGCTTCAGGCTTCTCAAAGCAACGCTACGGGGCGCGCATGAGCATTGAGGATCACCGCGACCGCTAACGCCCCTGCACCCTCACGAGGTTAAAAGGGGACGGGGCGCCTCTGCTTTTTAAGAGGGGACGGGGCGTCCCCTGCCGGTTGTGCCGGCGGGTACGCCCCGTTCAAGCTCTTTTGTGGTGGTGAGCTTACTTCTTCTCTGCCGAGCCCTCTGCTGCTGCAATCTCTGCACGGACCTTGTCCATGTCGAGCTCGCGGATCGAACCGATCACGGTCTCCAGCTGGTCTTCGCGCAGTGCGCCAGCCTGCTGGTACACCAGGATACCGCCACGGAAGCCCATGATGGTGGGGATGGAGGTGATGCCTGCTGCCTGAGCGAGCTGGCCCTGGTCCTCGGTGTCGACCTTGCCGAAAACAATGTCGCTGTGCTTCTCCGAAGCCGCCTCGTATACGGGGGAGAACTGCTTGCAGGGACCGCACCAATCTGCCCAGAAGTCCAGGAAGACGATGTCGTTGCTCTCGACGGTAGCAGTCAGGTTCTGCTGAGTAATTTCAATAGTAGCCATGAGATAAAGCTACACCCTCAAGACCCCAATCGCGAATTGTTCGCCCTGGGATTCAAACATTGTGAAAGATATGACAGCTTGCCGTCATAGTTGGTTCTTTCTGCGGTACATTCCGCCGGGTTCTAGGCGTGTCGCGGATAGCCGAGTGAACGGGTCCGCACCGGGTGATGGAGGCGCTCTACCCTGCTCCCGAAGCCCCCCAGGTGCTCCCTACAACCTCCTGACGAAAGCCTCGATACGAACACCGGGGAAGCGCGAGCATCTGAAAAATGCGGACGCAATCGTGGAAGAGCGCTGCGGGATCCACCGTGAAACCGATTTTAGATACACAAAAGCCCGGTTACTTTCGTAACCGGGCTATTTGTGGCAGGTGAGGGATTCGAACCCCCGTAGGCAGTGCCAGCTGATTTACAGTCAGCCCCCTTTGGCCGCTCGGGTAACCTGCCGCCTAGCTAGGTGCTAGTTGCTCGCTCAAGCGAACAGAGACTACTCTACAGCAGTTTTGGGGACTTGTACACTTCACATAGGGTTTTGTGACGAAGGTTATATATCTGGTTGTATTTATCGCAGCCCGCGCCCTCACCCTATAAGTAAAGCCGTGAAAAGCCACCGCCTACAGTGGTTTTAGAAGGAGCGGGAAGGAGTATCGCCATCCTGCTCAAGCAGAAGCACAATCTCCAGGTGCTCCAGGTAGCGGCGCGCCTGCTCCACAGTGCACATGTCACCGGCAATCTCACGTTCCAGATCACGGCGAACACCGCGGAAACGCGCCACCAGCGAAGGCTCCGTCAGAGTGATACCGATACCGTCAAAGGGAGAAGGCTCAGCATCTTCCTCATGCAGGTCAAGCTGAATATCGTGACGCTCAAATTCGTTGAGACGCTCCGCCTCAGGAATACCCTCGGGCTCAGCACCCAAAGAGGTATGCAGGTCGATGAAAAGGAGGGTTTGCAGGTCGCGAGCTTCCTCGCTCGTGCGCAGGTCCGTTGCGGACAGGTTAGGAGTGGTCATATTTCTATTGTCCTCTTTTAAGGTTAGTAACGCCTGTAAAACAGGCCCGTTATTCTGGTAGTTAGCTGTGAACAAGAGCCCCAACCCGGTAGGCTAGTACTAACCGGTGCCAGTAGCACCTCATTCACGAAAGGAAAGCCCATGGCTAGCGAATCGTCATTCGACATTGTGTCCAAGGTGGACAAGCAGGAAGTTTCCAACGCACTGCACCAGGCGCAGAAGGAAATCTCCCAGCGTTACGACTTCCGCGGCGTTGGCGCAGAAATCGACTACTCCGGCGACAAGATCCTCATCAAGGCAAACGCCGAAGAGCGTGCCCTGGCAGTGCTGGACGTTTTCCAGTCCAAGCTGGTCAAGCGCGGCATCTCCCTGAAGTCCCTAGACTCCGGCAAGCCCTACGCATCCGGTAAGGAAACCCGCATCGAGTGCTCCATCAAGGAAGGCATCGCGCAGGATCAGGCGAAGAAGATCTCCAAGATGATCCGCGAAGAGGGCCCCAAGGGCGTGAAGGCGAACATCCAGGGCGATGAGCTGCGCGTCTCCTCCAAGTCCCGCGATGACCTGCAGGAAGTCATTGCAATGCTCAAGTCCGCCGACCTTGAGGTTGACCTGCAGTTCGTCAACTACCGCTAAGCTCAGGCGAGGCTCTCCCCTCCTCCCCCGCCCCGCGCTGGGTGAGGGGAGGCGACTAGAAGCCGAAACGTAAAAATCCTCATGCAAAAAATCCTCGGGGTGGCTACTTCCACAGTAGCCACCCCGAGGATTTTTTGTCTGCCAACCCGTCATCGCGGGTCACAATCGTCATCCCGGGTCATATTTCATGCAACGTCATATTCATGCCCGGATAATTCAGCCGAGAAAAGACTTAGTACTGACCCATCTCACGAGCCTGCTGCTGCAGACGCGCAATACGCTGATCCATCGGCGGATGAGTAGAAAGCATGTTCTTCAGCGAACCGAAGGGATTCGCAATCATCATGGCGCTCGCCGCCTCAGTGTTGCGGTTGTTCGGGTCCATCGGGTACATGGATACGCCGCTCTCCAGCTTGTTCAGCGCCGAAGCCAGAGCCAGCGGGTCGCCGGTCAGGCGTGCGCCGTCCTCGTCGGCATCAAATTCGCGGGTGCGGCTAATAGCCATCTGGATGACCTGCGTAGCGATGGGAGCCAGCATGGCAATCACGAACATGGCGAGGGGGTTGGCGCGTTCACCATCGCGGCTGGAACCGCCAAACATCGCGCCAAACGAGAGGAACTGGGCAACCGTACCGATGATGGAGGCGATACCCGCCGCCACCGAAGAGGTCAGAATATCGCGGTTGTACACGTGCATCAGCTCGTGGCCGAGCACGCCGCGCATCTCGCGCTCATCCAGCAGCTGCAGAATACCCTCGGTGCAGCACACCGCCGCGTTCTGCGGGTTACGACCGGTCGCAAACGCGTTCGGGGTCATGGTCGGCGCCACGTAGAGGGCGGGCATGGGCTGACCCGCGCGGGAGGACAGCTCCTCCACAATGTCGTAAAGCACCGGAACCTCTTCGCGGCTCACCGGGTACGCGTTCATGGAGCGCAGGGCGAGCTTATCGGAGTTCCAGTAGGTGTACGCGACCGAACCCAAGCTGAACAGGCCCATAACCCAGATAAAAATGGAGGTTCGGAAAGTCGCCGAAAGCAGGCCACCGATGAGCAGCATCATGCCCACCATGGAGCCCATCAACAGGGCAGTTTTCAGTCCATTGTTATGGCTGTGCATGGGTATCCTCCTGAGCAAATAGGCCAGCGCGTACAGCGTGTACTTGACTCTATAGGATACGTGCAAGCACCCGCGAGCGCACCTTATGGCGCGCGGATTCACCCAGAGCGTCACCAACGCACCGAACTATGCGGAAGGCGTTAGGGAATGGCGCCCGGGATATTCACCAGGGGCACCTGCTCCATCACCTGCGCCGTAGCAGTCGGGAAAATACCCAGGAGCAGAATCGTGCCGTAAGCACCCAGGAAAAGGGTGAAGAGCAGACCGAGCATCAGCTGCCCCTCCAGGTCAAAACCGGTTGTAGTACTGCGGTACTGACCGTAAATCACCGGGGTCACGATGGGCACACCGAAGAGCAGAATCATCAGCAGAATGTAGATGGGGTTTGTGAAGTCGTACACCATAACCCTATCCTCCTTGATGGTGATCGCCGGTACGGGTTACTCTAGGTTCTTTGATTGTACGGCATCTCTTCACACCCGAGGCCGGGGCGAGGAGGGGCGCCACAGAGTGGATGAAAGGGACGCCCTGCCGGCTTATTATGAGTTTTTCATAAAATAATGATGAGTTTCTCATAATAACGTGTAGACTTAAACCTATGACCGACGCAAAGACAACCTCCGAAACGAAGAAGACCCAGCACCCAGACCATCACAATACCGGCTGCGCCCACACCACCGGCCTGCCCCTGCTCTCCGCGATGAGCCCCGAACAGCTCGAAGAAGCATGGACCACCGGTCTGCGCGCCAAGGGCCGCCGCGTCACCAAGCAGCGCCTCGCCGTACTCCACGCAGTGCAGGAACACCCGCACTCCACCGCCGACACCATCGTGCAGGCAGTCCGCGAGCGCATCCCCGCCATCACTGTTCAGTCGGTCTACGTGATTCTTGCCGACCTGACCGATATCGACCTGCTGCGCAAGTTTGAGCCGCCGGGAACCCCCGCACTCTACGAAACCCGCACGGGCGACAACCACCACCATGCCTTCTGCGTACGCTGCGGCAAGGTCGAAGACGTGGACTGCGCAGTCGGCTCCGCACCCTGCCTAACCCCCAGCGATTTTCACGGCATGGCACTCTTCAGCGCAGACGTACTCTATCAGGGCGTGTGCGTAGACTGCCAGACCGAGCAGGAGGCGGCACTCGCCCGCACCCAGCAGGAAGCGGCAGCGCGCATCCTAGCGGCATAACCCTATAGCCCGGGGATTCGGGCAGGCTCGGTCATGAGCGTTTAAAACCGTTGAGGCGGCGACACAACTCGTGTCGCCGCCTCAACGGTTTAAGGTATTCGATGCAGGAACTGTTATTCAATGCACGAGCTTAGGCACCCATGTGGGGCTGCGAACCCACAATCTCCAGCAGCTCGCGAATCTGCGCCGCGGTCAGCACGGTGGACGGGTTAATCGCGTTCACCTTCACGCTCGGTGCGCCAATCTCCAGGGCGTAACGCAGAATGTCCAGGGCGTTCGCCGAACGCACCTCAATATGCGGGTCCAGTGCCGCAATCTCAATGGGCGAGGTGAACACCAGCAGGCTCTGCGGGTTGCCGGTCTCATCCGGGTCAAACACGAAGGAGGTGCCGGACGGGTCGGCCGGGTCAACGCCCACCAGCAGCACAGACGCCGGGGACACCAGCGAGCCGAGCAGCATCTGCATGTTGTCCTGCACCAACGCCATTTTCGCGCCATCATTGCGGGGAGAAGTGACAATCCACTGCACCTGAGCGCGCTCAATGTAGCACTCGTGATCGGTGCCGGGGTCAACCACAATCAGGTCCAGCGCCTCATTGTTGAGGAAATCAATGAAGACCTTCATCGCCGGTTCGCGCAGAATCAGTTCGTCGCCCTCGGACTCCTGACGCACGTAGCTCTTACCAATGTGCTCGGAGGAGGAGAACACGCAC
>CALGXU010000302.1 GCA_937935205.1 uncultured Rothia sp. | reverse complement strand
AGCAGCGCAAGCAGGCATAACAGGAAGATGAGGCGTGGGGCGTCCAGTGCGATGCCTAGCTCTGGGATGCTGAATATGGTCTGGGTGTTTGATGCGGTTTCGGTGATATCGCCGGTTTCGGGGTTGTTTTCTGTGGTGGGGATGGTGGGTAGGAACACTCCGAGGGAGAGGAGCCAGTTTTTTGCGGCTTCTAGTAGTCCGCTCATCCACGCACCGATAGCGCCGATGGGGACCATGAAGAAGATGAAAAGCCACGTAAGGACATTTTCGAAGTCCTCGTTTGAGGTGCGTTGACTCATGACCTTTTATCCTTCCTCTCGGTTCTTCTCGAGGGCTGCGATGTCTTCTTCGCTGCGGGCGCGGCGGGTGGTCAGTTGCTGGCCTTGGGTGAGGGTGAAGGAGCCGGATTCACCGTTGATGGTGCGGTAGTCCAGGATGAGGTCGCCAGAGCCAAACGGGTCCTCGACCAGCGAGTTGACGACCACCCATTCGCCTTCAACTTCGACCAGGTCACTTTCAGCAAGTGATTGAGCTGAACTGGTACGTTCTTGGCCCCATACGGCGTTATCGAACTCATCCGGTGTGCTCGGTGTCGGGGTTTCGGAGGCCATGATGACTTCGGGGGTGACGGCTGGCATCTCTAAAGTATCTGCGGTCGGTTCACCGTCTGCAGGGGGGCTGCTTTCGATGACCTTCAGCTGAGCTTTCAGTGCTTCGCTACGGCGCACGGCAATTTCGATTGGTTCGCCGTCAGCTGCGAGGATGGGGGCGGTCAGGTAGTCCGTCCACGGGGTCGGGGTTTCCTCGTATTCTCCGGTCTTCTCGTTGTAAACCTGGCTGTACTCCTCGAGCTCTTTGATGGTCTTCATCGTGTACAGGGTATGGGTAGGCATATTATTGCGTACCTTAGCCTCATCGTAGTCTGAGTCCAGCGGGTCCGGGTTCGGAGCCAGGATCGACTGAATCATCGTCGGCTCACCATTCATCATGGCCAAGGCACGACCCTTAGCACCGGCTACAGCGCAGCCGATGGAAGCGTTCTCCCACATCATGATGGAGGCATCACGACCCATCTGACCCAGCGACATACGGCCGCCGAAGTTCTCTCGAGTTTCACCATTCATCAAGGACGCATCAGGACGCTGAAGACCAACCACCATATGGATCAGTGCCTTACGTGCCAGACGTGCCAGGGAGCCAATCCAGCTATCCACCTCGGACTTTGAGGGCATGCCTTTAACCTTGTGGGTGGCATAGAAGTCAGCAATATTGCCCTTCATTTCTGAGAGCTCATCGCAGACGAAGAAGATAGGGTCGAAGTCGTAGGCGGTCGCCTGACGCTTCCGCAGCAGCGTATACCGCTCCTGCATGATCTCGTGAAGGTGCTTGAGCATCCTAATCTGGGTAGGCACCGAGTTAGCAATGAGCTCCACGTTGGGCCACTCATCATAACCAAGCAGCTCGATCCACTTACCATCACACAGCCACACACGGTAACCGGCCTGAGTAATCTGCTGAATAATATTGTGCAGGCTGATGGTCTTACCGTAACCAGTACGACCAGTAATGAGCAGGTGCGCATCCTTAGTCGGATTCCACGTAGCCCACTGACCATCCTCATTCAGACCCAGCAGAATCTCAAACTTCTTATACGCCTTATAGCTTGCAGCATCATCGAAACGCTGACGCATCGGCTGCGCATGCGCAGGCAACGACACCACCGCCGGAAATTCCTTACGACGCGTAAAACTCAAAACATCCTGCTGCGCATCCCAGTTACAACGATAAGAACCAGGAATACGGGTCAACATCGCACGAGTAATACGCGCCTTCGACGAAGGATTCATCTCCAGCTCAAGCGTACGATGATGCTCAATATGAATCTCCGTGAGCACACCCTGCTCATCACGCACAAAACGAACCACCGCCTCATCCCCAAGCAGCTTCTTAGCCGCCTCGGTAATGACGCGCTCGCGCTTCTGCTCCTCGGTCTCGTTGAGGGTATCTTGGGCGGCGGTGGGTACTGCCTTCAACACCAGCTTTTTGCGGACGTTATTGACCGAGTCGATCTTGAATTCGACGGTACCGTCGGAGAGCTCACGGTTAGCAACAGCCAGCAGCTTACCAGCCCACTCGGGGTTGGTGGCATCAACGGTACGTCCGTAGTGCACGATCAGGCTTGAGGGGTGGCCTGGTTCGGTGAGGTTGTGGCGTACAGTGGCACCGGCTCGGCGTGCTTTTATCCAGGAGGCGGCAGAGAGGTTCT
>CALGXU010000301.1 GCA_937935205.1 uncultured Rothia sp. | reverse complement strand
ACAATGCTGCGAAGAGCACAGGAGGTTCATGACTTCCCATTGTACTGCTTACGAAAGTAAGCATCGTACCTTGAAAACTACATATCAAGAAATGATTATTCTAGTAAATAGAGTAAGACATCCGAGGGTACAAGGTAAAACTTGTACAAAACGAGGCAAGTAGGTATGCAAATACTGTACTTGCAAATCAGAAAAAAGAGATACACGCTAGTATCTCGAACACTTGAGCGATCAAGTGGAGAATTGGTTAAGCAATAAGAGCATAGGGTGAATGCCTAGGCACTGAGAGCCGAAGAAAGACGTGATAAGCTGCGAAAAGCTGCGGGGATTGGCAAATACGATTTGATCCGCAGATATCTGAATGGGGAAACCCACTAGAGAAAAGCTCTAGTACTGTACAGCCAATACATAACTGTACAGAGGGAACCCGCTGAACTGAAACATCTAAGTAGGCGGAGGAAGAGAAAACAACAGTGATTCCGAAAGTAGTGGCGAGCGAAATCGGAAGAGCCCAAACCAAGGTGCGTGCACCTTGGGGTTCGGACCGCATTTAGTTCCGTAAGTGAGTGGAAGACGATGGAAAGCGTTGCCATAGAGGGTGAAAGCCCCTTACACGAAGCGTAAAGGAATGAGCGGAATCCAGAGTACTGTCAGACACGTGGAACCTGGCAGGAATACGGGGGGACCACCCCCTAAGGCTAAATACTACTCAGTGACCGATAGCGATTAGTACTGTGAAGGAAAGGTGAAAAGGACCCCGGGAGGGGAGTGAAAGAGAACCTGAAACCCTGTGTTTACAAACTGTGGAACAGCGCAAGCTGAACCGCGTACTTTTTGTAGAACGGTCCGGCGAGTTATAGTTACTGGCAAGGTTAAGGACTTAAGGTCCGGAGCCGAAGCGAGAGCGAGTCTGAATAGGGCGCAAAGTCAGTAGATATAGACCCGAAACCGGGTGACCTATCCATGTCCAGGATGAAGCTAAAGTAAAATTTGGTGGAGGTCCGAACGCACATCCGTTGAAAAGGGTGGCGATGAGGTGTGGATAGCGGAGAAATTCCAATCGAACCCGGAGATAGCTGGTTCTCCTCGAAATAGCTTTAGGGCTAGCCTCGCTGTAAGTCTTTCGCAGGTAGAGCACTGAATTCTTGAGGGGGCGTCAAAGTCTACCAATAGATATCAAACTCCGAATGGCGTATAGATATACATGGGAGTCAGACTGCGGGATATAAATTCCGTAGTCAAAAGGGAAACAGCCCAGATCTACAGCTAAGGTCCCAAAGTACATGTTAAGTGGTAAAGGATGTGGGATTTCATAGACAACTAGGATGTTGGCTTAGAAGCAGCCACACATTCAAAGAGTGCGTAATAGCTCACTAGTCGAGAGGTCCTGCGCCGAAAATTAACGGGGCTAAAACATGACACCGAAGCTTAGGGATGGTGTGAACCATCGGTAGAGGAGCATTGAAAACGAGATGAAGCGGTACCGGAAGGAGCCGTGGATTGTTTTGAAGAGAGAATGCCGGAATGAGTAGCGAGATGGAGGTGAGAATCCTCCAGGCCGAATATCTAAGGTTTCCAGGGTAAAGCTGATCTGCCCTGGGTAAGTCGGGGCCTAAGGCGAGGCGGAGACGCGTAGTCGATGGACAACTGGTGTAGATTCCAGTACCTTACTAAATCAGAAATGTGGGGACACATGGAGAAAGAGAGAGCCGGGAATGAGAAGACCGGTGCAAGGGAGGTAGGAGTGTAGTAGGAAAAGCCGCTGCACAATCTGAAGACCTGATGCGGATCGAAAAGAAGTAGAGAAGCTCTTAGACTCTGTGGCGAGAAAAGCCGCTATTGTGTTTAGTAAGCCCGTACCGCAAACCGACACAGGTAGATGAGGAGAGAATCCTAAGGCCGGCGGGAGAAGCATTGTTAAGGAACTCGGCAAAATGACCCCGTAACTTCGGGAGAAGGGGTGCCCAGGCAACTGGGCCGCAGAGAAAAGGCTCAAGCAACTGTTTAGCAAAAACACAGGTCTATGCGAAACCGTAAGGTAAAGTATATGGGCTGACGCCTGCCCGGTGCTGGAAGGTTAAGAGGAGAGGTTAGCGCAAGCGAAGCTTTGAATTGAAGCCCCAGTAAACGGCGGCCGTAACTATAACGGTCCTA
>CALGXU010000300.1 GCA_937935205.1 uncultured Rothia sp. | reverse complement strand
CGAGACCGTCAAGGTTGGTACCCGTGCCGGCGTGAAGACTGTGGCGCGCACCGAAGAGGGCTACGCGATTGATATGGGGCCGTGGAGCTTCATTCACGGTGATGCTGCCCGCGAGGGTGGCGAGGACTGCCTGGTGTCTGCTCGCGGCCTGAAGACTCCGCGCGCTGGCCTGTCCATTTCGATGGGTAACCCGCATACCGTGGTGATGCTCGGGTCCGACGGTAAGCTGGACGGCCTGGACCTGCACAGCCTGCCTCAGGTGAACCCCGCCCCGGTCAACGGTACGAACGTTGAGTTTGTGGTGCCGGTCGACCTGGACGTTGAGAGCGGCGCGCATGTGGGCGCTATCCGTATGCGCGTGCACGAACGCGGCGTGGGCGAGACTCTCTCTTGCGGTACCGGTGCATGTGCGGCGGCTGCGGCGACCCGTTTCTGGGGCGGCGAGGAAGCACCGGATGAGTGGCTGGTGCATGTGCCCGGTGGTACCCTCGCGGTGACTTTCGTGCTGGGCCCGGACGACCTGGAGCATGTTGTTCTGGCTGGTCCGGCGCAGATGGTTGCGACCGTCGTGCTGCGATAACCTGCTGCCCTGCTGTGCTAGCCTGCTGTGATAGCGAGCAGTCTTAGAACAGAGAATTTATAGACAAAAGCGGCGGGTGTTTTCTGACAATACGTTCAGAAAACACCCGCCGCTTTTATGTTTTAAGCAATGAGCGCCAGAAGTTTTAGCGCTAGAGGATTTAACACCAGAGGTTTTAGTCCTCGTAGCGGTGCACCTGCAGGATACGGAAGCCCTTCGAGGTCGCATAGCGCGACACCTCAAACTCGCCGGGGTGCAGCTCCTCAAGCTGCGCGTCCATCCACTTCTGCAAAGAATCGGAGCCCAGGTTCTTCTGAACCACCAGGTAGGCGTCACCGCCGGGCGCCAGGCGCGGTAGCCAGGTCAGCAGGATCTCGTGCAGAACCTCCTTGCCCACGCGAATCGGCGGGTTCGACCAGATGGTGTCAAAACGCAGGTCGGGGTCAACCGATTCGGGGGTTCCCACGGTGACGTTGGACAGGCCGAGAGCGGCGGCGTTGCGTTCGGTCAGGCTAATGGAGCGGGAGTTCACGTCCACCGCGTGCACCTGCGCCTGCGGTGCGAGCATCGCCAGGGTCAGGGTGATGGGGCCCCAACCGCAACCGATATCGAGGAGGCGCTCGCCGCGGGGTTCGGGGGCCTCCTGAAGCAGGATGGCCGTGCCCTTATCGATGC
>CALGXU010000299.1 GCA_937935205.1 uncultured Rothia sp. | reverse complement strand
TTGAACGCGCCGGTGGTCAGGTCGTACACGGAGATACCGGAGTTCACGCCGTTCACACCCTGAGAGGAGACGTAAATTTCGTTCTCGGAGTGGTCAATGGTGACGTCAGAGGGGCGAACCTCAACGGAGGAGTTCTCGCCGCGGGTCTGGATAACCTGCTCGGTCTTGAAAGTGTGGGTGTTGATGACGAAGACCTTGCCGCCGGTGCGCTCGGGCACGTACAGCTTGTCGCCGTCAACGGTCATGTTCATGCCAACATAGCGGGTACCGCCATTGGGGGCACCTTCCAGCTGCAGCTTAGTAACTTCGAAGGTCTTCATGTCGATAGCGGACACATAGTAGCGACCGGTCACGAACACCTTGCCGGAGTTGTGATCCACCAGCACGGAGCGGGGATGCTCAATCCAGTTCGGGTCGCTCTCGGCAATGCCGTGGTTAGTCCAAATCTGCTCCATGGTGTTCTGGTCGAACACAGACAGGGAGTTGTCGGTGGTATTAGTAACCCACACGGTGCCGGACACGTCATCAACAGTGATGCCGTACGCGGAAATGTAGCCAAATTCGCCGTTCTTATCCAGCTCGAAGGGAAGCGCTGCCACTTCTTCAATCTGAAGAGTGTCTGCGTTGACACGAGCAATAGTGGAGGCGAGGTTGCTATTACCACCCACGCCGACCATCCAGATCTTGTGGTTCGCCTTGGAGTAGGCAACCTGGTACTGGCCGGGCAGACCCTGGGTAATCTGCGCGACGGATGCGGAGGTGTCAACAACGCGGCTCAGCGATGCGGTGGAAGGAGCCGATGCGCTGGAGGCGGCGGTCTGGTTTGCGGTGTTCGGTGCTGCGAAGGAGGCAGGAATCATGGCTGCGCCGGAGATTGCGAGCGCGAGGGAGCCGACGGCGAGCCCTTTCAACGCCTTGCCCGAGGAGGGAGTGAGGTTCAATGTGTGTCCTTCAAATGTGTAACGGAAGTGCTCACATGCCGCATGCGAATGCTAACGAGACACCCGTGAATATGCGGTGACATATTCGACGGCACGAAAAGCAGAAATGCAGGTAACGCATAAATTTACCTACCTTCTAATCCTCAGTGTTTTCCCAGGAAAATACAAGCAGCGACGTGGGTGTGTTTTGTGTTTTTATGAGTGAGCCCCTAATTCACCTTCAGTATCACGTGAAGGTTGATGTGCTTCCAGGGTTTTTCCTTGCTCTTGCAGGCAAAAACCCTGGTCACAAGGGGTATTGTGATGCTTTTATATTTACACATTAATGTAAAAGTTTAGGTGAGGCGCGCCTGCGACATTCACCACTGGTTACACATTTTCTCGACTTTTCTCGACATTCAAAACCTATATTTTTACAAGCAAGTGCACATATATAAATATGATCTAAAACCACCTGCCCAGCATTAGCCCAAGCAGGCACGCAAAAGGCGGGTACCCCTCCCCCAGATTCGAAGAATCCGAAAGAGAAAATACCCGCCTTCTCACGCGTTACATCGAGCAATCAAGCCCGACAACTAAACGCTACGCTTTATGCCTTGCGGCGACGCACCACCAGAGCAGCACCCGCAATCAGAGCCACAGAAGCAAAAGCAACCAGCGGCATCACAGCGTTAGCACCGGTGTTCGCCAAAGCGCTACGCGAAGAACCAGCATCGCTCTTAGCTACCGAGGAACCACCGGTAGAAGAATCGGAACCGCCGTTCTTCACAGCCGAACCGGACTTATCAGCCTTCACAGCATCCGGAGCAGGCTTGGAGTCAGACTTGGAGTCCTGTGCACCGGTCTTAGCGTCAGACTTGGAATCAGACTGAGATGCCTGATCCTTGGAGGTCTGGTCCTTAGTCTCTGCGGTGTTCTCAGACTTCTTATCCTCAGGCTTCGGGTCAGCAGGCTTCGGGTCAGCAGGCTTCGGATCAGCAGGCTTCGGATCAGCCGGCTTCGACTCATCAGCCTTCACACCGGTCACCGTCGGGTAACCCGCGAACTGAAGCGAAGTCGGGGTGATGCCCACCGGAGCTGCGCTCGCGTCGGTGTCCTTCACACCAACCTTGAACTTCAGAATCGAGTTAGCCTTCAGCTGCTGAACCGATGCGGGAACGTCCTTACCCTGGCGGTCCTTGCCGGGCAGGGTGGTGTACTCGCTGGCGGTGGTGATCTCGCCGGTGGTGCCGTTGAGCACGTAGGGCAGGGTCACTTTCTCGTCGCGGTCCTTCTTGTCGAGGACCAGCACGGAGCCATCCTTGAGCAGGGTCACGTCGTTCGCGGCTGCGCCGTTCATCTCAACCTCGCCGATGACCTCGTCAGCGCGGCCGTCGAAGACAGCCACCTTGCCGGTGCCAAAGTCGGTCACGTACACCAGGTCGCGATCCTCATCGTGCTCCAGGGCGAGCGCCTGGGTGCCGAACTTGACGAACTTCTTGAACTCGCCGGTGGTCAGGTCGTACACGGAGATACCGGAGTTGACGCCCTTCACACCCTGGGAAGAAACGTAAATCTCATTCAGCGAGTGGTCCACAGCAACGTCGGAGGGGCGAACCTCAACGGTGGAATCCTCACCCTGAGTCTGGATGGTCTTCTCAACCTTGAAGGTCTTGGTGTCCACAACGAAGAGCTTGCCGCCGGTACGCTCGGGAACGTACAGCTTGCCGCCGTCCAGGAACAGGTTCATGCTCACGTAGCGGGTGCCGCCGTCGGGTGCGCCTTCGAGCTGAATCTTCTCAACCTGCTTGGTCTTCAGGTCAATCGCGGATACGAAGAAGCGACCGGTCACGAACGCCTTGCCGGACTCGTGGTCAACCAGAACGGAGCGGGGGTGCTCAATCCAGTTCGGGTCGCCTTCCTTCACGCCCTCGTTGGTCCAGATGAGCTTGAGGGTCTGCTGGTCGTACACTGCCACGGAGTTGTCGGTGGTGTTGGTGACCCAGACGGTGCCGTCCACGTCATCAACGGTCACGCCGTACGCAGAGGTGTAACCGTACTGGCCCTTGTCGTTCTTCTTCACGGGCAGCTCGGCGAATGCCTCGGTCTGCAGGGTGTCTGCATCCACGCGTGCCAGGGAGGAAGCGAGGCCGCCTCGCGCACCCACGGTGGGTACGAACAGCTTGTGGTTCTTCTTGGAGTAGCCAACCTGGAACTGGCCGGGCAGACCCTGAATGATGTTCGCAACGCTACCGTTTGCATCCACGGTGCGGTGTGCCTCGGTGGAGGGGGTGGTGGTGTCGGCTGCCTTGGTCTTGGTGGCGGTTGCCGGGTAGCCCTGGAACTCGCGGGTTTCGGGGGTGACCTGCTTGACCTCGGAGTTATCACCTGCGGTTGCGGTGACCTTGAACTTCAGGATGGAGTTCGCCTGAATGTCGGTGGTCTTGGCGGGAACCTCGTTGCCCTGCTTGTCCTTAGAAGGCTTGCTGGTCACCTTGTCGGAGGTGCTGACGGTGCCGGTGGTGCCGTCGAGGACGTAGGGCACGGTTGCGGTTGCGCCAGCCTGCTTGTCCACAGCAACAACGGAGCCGTTGGGCAGTACGACCAGGTCGTTTGCCTTGCCGCCGTTCATGGCGACCTCGGCGATCAGCTTGTCTGCTGCGCCGCCGTCAATCACGCCCACCTTGCCGGTGCCGAAGTCGGTCACGTACACCAGGTCGTTGGCCTCATCGTTATCGAGCGAGAGCGCCTGGGTGCCGAAGGGGATGAACTTCTTGAACTCGTGGGTGGTCGCATCGTACACGGACACGCCGGAGTTCTCGCCCTTCACGCCCTGGGAAGAGACGTAAATTTCGTTCTGGGAGTGGTCAATAGCCACGTCGGAGGGGCGAACCTCGCCGTCCTTATCACCCTTCACAGAGATGGTCTTCTCGACCTTGAAGGTCTTGGTGTCGATCACGAAGAGTTTGCCGCCGGTACGCTCGGGAACGTACAGCTTACCGCCGTCCACCAGAATGTTCATGCTGATGTAGCGGGTACCGCCATCGGGTGCGCCCTCAAGCTGAATCTTCTCGACCTTCTTGGTCTTCAGATCGATAGCCGAGACAAAGAAGCGACCGGTCACGAAAGCCTTACCCGACTCGTGATCGACACGCACCTCGCGGGGGTGCTCGATCCAGTTCGGGTCGTCCTTGCTCAGACCCGCATTGGTCCACAGCTGCTTCATGGTCGCCTGATCGTATACGGCAACGGAGTTATCGCGGGTGCTGGTAACCCAGACGGTACCGTCTACGTCGTCAACGGTGATACCGTACGCACCCTCGTAGGAGTAGCCCTTGTCGTTCTTGACGATGGGCAGCTCGGCGACAGCCTCAATCTTCAGGGAGTTTGCGTCAATGCGAGCAATCGTAGAAACGTGCTCGTCGCGGTCAGCGGTGCCCGCAACCCAAATCTTGTTGGTCTTCTTGGAGTATGCGACCTGGAACTGGCCGGGCAGGCCCTGGGTGATCTTTGCCATCGCCTTGTCGGTGATGGTGCGAGCTTCGCTGCTCTGGCTTGCTGCCGGGGTGGATTCTGCCGCGAACGATGCGGGGATGGTGGCAACGCCGGAAATTGCCAGTGCCAGCGATCCAACGGCGAGGCCCTTGAATGCCTTGCTTGAAGCGAGGTTCATATGTATGTCCTTTTTCGTGGGTGGTGTGTGAAGGTGCGTCTCTCCTCCACCGATGGGTGGTGAGGCGCCGCGTTTTCCTTGCTCTTTGGTGTGGGTTTCGTGGGCCCATGAGGAAGGAAACTAGTCTTCACACAGTATTTAGTAAGGCAACCATTAACTTACCTTCTAGGTAATACTTACTTAGCGCACAGGATTTTTCAAGATTTTATGTATATATGACGCAAAATTTCATATGCCAGGCACAGCCTGTCACTAAAACTCCCCCACTAAAATTCCCCGAGGTGCGGCAATACAGCAACGAGGCACGACTAGGCACAGCAAA
>CALGXU010000298.1 GCA_937935205.1 uncultured Rothia sp. | reverse complement strand
GCAATCGCCACGCACCTGGACCTGCACACCGTCGGGCAGATGCTCGAATACTTCCCGCGCAAGTACCTGCCGCGCGGTGAGCTCAGCTCCTTCGCCGAACTCGTTGAGGGCCAGGACGTTACCATCATTGCCCGCGTGGTGCACGTGAGCACCCGAACCATGGCGGCACGCCGCGGCAAAATCACGGAAGTGACCATCACCGACCGGCTCTCCGACGCCACCGGGCAGGAGGCACCCACCGGTTTTGGTGCCGCTGGTTTTGGTGCTACCGGCTTCGGTGCTGGTGGGCCTGTATCCGTGGTGCCCGGGCGTGCTAACCGCCCTGGCGCATCCAGAGTATCCGACGTGCCCGCGCAGAACTGGCAGGCGACCGGGATGCACAACCCGCGTATCAACGCGCTCGCTCATGCCGCCCAGAACCCGGCACAGGGCAGGGGAGCCCAGCCCGCCTCCTATAGCGGCTACGCAGACAGCTACGGCCAGGATAGTTTCGCGCAGGGAGGCCTCTTTGGCGTGCCCGCGCCCAGCATGACGAACCCCGGTGCGCTCATCGGCTCGCAGATGAAGCTCTCCTTTTTCAACGCCTGGACCGCCGCCCGCGAAATCCGCGAGGGCGAAACCATGATGTTCTCCGGCAGGGTCGGCATCTACCGCGGCGAATACACCCTCACCAACCCGCACTACGCCCTGCTCTCGAAGGACGCCTCCGGCGCGGACGTTACTGACGCCGCCACAGCCCCCGTGCCCGTCTACCGCGCCCCCGTGAAGCTGCCCACCGACCGCATCAGCGGCTATATGGCGCAGCTGCTCGAAAAAGTTCCGCTCAAAGAGCTCGAAGATCCGGTACCCTACACGATTCGTCGCGCCCGCAAGGTGCCCTCGCTGGAGTGGACGTACCGCGCCCTGCACACCCCCGACTCGGAGGATACCTGGCGTGCCGCGCAGGCGCAGATGCGTTACCGTGAGGCGTTCGTGCTGCAGAGTGCGCTCGCCCGCCTGCGTTCGGTGCGTGCCGCGCACCTGACTCAGCCGCGCCTCGCCGTGGAGGGCGGCCTCGCCGATCAGCTGTTGAAGGTTCTGCCCTACGAGCTGACCGAGGGGCAGCGGAAGGTGGGGGAGGAAATCTCCGCCGGCCTCGCGA
>CALGXU010000297.1 GCA_937935205.1 uncultured Rothia sp. | reverse complement strand
AGCATTTAGGGCGGCGGGGAATCCTGCATAGACCGCTATCTGAATCATCAGTTCCACAAGTTCGTCTTGAGTGCCGCCTACATTCAAGAAACCGTTGATATGAACATGTAGCTGAGGCACGCACGTTCCTAAAGCGCTGCACGTAGCCACAGAGATCAGTTCGCGTTCCCACAGGCTCAGCCCGGGTCGAGAATAAACATCACCAAATGAGTACTCGACAATGTAGCGGCCTAAATCCGGCGCAATGTCTTGAAGCAATTCAACTACAGCCTCGGCACTAGCTCCATCTACACGCTCAAGATACGAAGAACCTACCTCGAAACGCTTAGCAGGCTCGGTGCTATGCGTATCTAAGTTCACCTCAATACCGCGTTCGGCGAAAACCTTACGAGCAACAGAGACGGCATTTAATGCAGCGGGGAAACCGGCGTATATGGTCACATGGATAAAAGTCTCGATAATCTGTTCAGGAGAACAACCCACGTTGAGGGCACCATTAATGTGGAATTCCAGCTGCGGAGCTGCATTCCCAAGTGCGGCCAGAGCAGATATGGTGATGAGCTGGCGAGACTGATCAGATAAACCTTCCCGATCAAAAACATCTGCATACCCAAACTCCACGACAAACCGTTCTAAGTCAGGCGAAAAAGAAGCCAAGCTATCAAGAATAGATCCGTTAGGGTTCTGCTCTACCCGGGCAAGTACCTCTTTCCCCCGCAGATAACGTTCATTGTTTTCAGCAACCATAATCTTAACTACCTTCCTGGTGATGACATGATGCATGGAGAAATCTGCATCCGATTCTATGCGGTCAGCTTTCATGTGATGCCGCCTACTCAGACATGCTTATGAAGGCATGCAGGCTTAAACCCTTACGCCCGACCGAAGACCTCGTTGAGGTGGGCAGTATAGTCGGCGAGATACTGTTCGACCTGCGGATTTTTAATCACGTCATAGCAAACAAAGGTGGGCAATTGGGTAGTCCCCATGAACTCATGGGCCTTATGAAAGTGCATATAGAGGGCATCTACCCCGACTCCCTCGAAGAAGTCGCCCTCCCGGGTAAAAGCTTCGCGAGGCGCGTTCCACGTCAGCGACAGCATATGCCGCCGACCCTGAAGAAGACCGCCGGTGCCGTATCCTTCAGTGGGGCTAACCCTGTGGCGACCGTCACTAGTGTACAGGGTACCCGCGCCGGCGGTAAACACCTCGTCCATATATTTTTTCACGGTCCACGGCTCGTGCATCCACCAACCGGGCATCTGCCAGATGACCGCATCCATCCACTGGAATTTTTCTACTTCCTGGTGAATGTCGTACCCGTCGTCAATCACAGTTTCTCGCACATGATGACCGAGCGCCGATAACGTATCACGGGCTATTTGATGCAGGGTGTGGTTCAGGCGACCCGCCGAGTGGGCGAATGCTTTACCGCCGTCGATCAAAAGAATATTCACTGTAGTTCACTCCTTAAACTCAACACCACGAGAATGGTTGGCTGTATTCCAGCCGCTTGTTCAACAGTACAGGGCTGCTACGCTGTGAATCAGCCCGTTTCTTGACATGAAACGGACTTTATTCAGGTATGCTCTCCACCATGTGGAAACGAATAGGCGGTATTCCCGCCCCGGGTAGGGTACAGAGTACCACCGTATATACGCTGTAACAAGAGACCTTCAAATTACCGCCGGCGGTACACCACACCCTGATGCGCCCGCAGCGTGAAGCTCGAGGGCACCGGGCGGTTTGCCGCATCCACCTCAGACATGCTTATGAAGGCATGCAGGCTTAAACC
>CALGXU010000296.1 GCA_937935205.1 uncultured Rothia sp. | reverse complement strand
TCAATCTTCGCCCGCAACGCGCGCTCACGACGATTCAACCACCACCAGCTCGGCCAACGCATCAACGACTTACGACCCACCTGCACGACCGAGGGGAGCTTCGCCTCCGCAAGCGCCACATCAATCTCGTGGTCACTCGCGCCCTCATCACGCATTTTCTCCATCAACTCAAGGGATTTCGCCATATCGCCATGCCCCAAAACATGCCGACTCTTACGCTCCAGAACCTCATCCAACTGGGCACGCACCGGGGCAATAGCCGCCGCATTCGGATGCTCACGCTCAGCACGACGCTGCGCCTGGCGGGCACGCTTCTCACGCTTCGCATCGAGCTGTTTCGGATTATTTTTAGCGCTCGCCTTGCTCATGGGAGGATCCTTTCGTCGCGTTGCCGGTGACGTGTACGCTGACCTGCACGCACAGAAGACATTTAGTCATTAACACCTCTACTTTACCGCGGTATTTCGCGGAACTTTCGCTGCAGTAAACCCAAAAAAACCCACAAAAAATTAACGATAAATAAGTCGTATCTTGGTAAAATAGTGCGAGTAGGAGGCGTCTCGCGCGCCAACAAAATATGGTGAACCGGCCCAACATCGGTAACCGGTCGCATCTATCCAAGGAGTCAGCATATGGCTATTGCAACCCCCGAAGTTTACGCAGAAATGCTGGAGACCGCGAAGGAAAAGGGCTTCGCGTACCCCGCAGTGAACGTGACCTCCTCCCAGACCTTGAACGCTGCAATCCGCGGCTTCGCAGAGGCTGGCTCGGACGGCATCATCCAGGCATCCACCGGTGGTGCAGCATACTGGTCCGGCGCTTCCAAGAAGGACATGGTCGTTGGCTCCCTGGCCTTCGCAGCCTACGCACGCGAAGTTGCTAAGCAGTACGACGTGAACATTGCACTGCACACCGACCACTGCCCCAAGGACAAGCTGGAAGGCTTCGTTCTGCCCCTGCTGGCAGAGTCCGAGAAGGCTGTTGCTCGCGGTGAAGACCCCATCTTCAACTCCCACATGTGGGACGGCTCCGCAATCGACCTGGACGAGAACCTGAAGATCGCTGCTGAGCTGATCGAGCGTACCTCCAAGGCAAAGCTCGTTCTCGAGGTTGAGATTGGTGCCGTTGGTGGCGAGGAAGACGGCGTTGAAGGCGCTATCGACGACTCCCTGTACACCACCGTTGCAGACGCAATCAAGACCGTTGAGGCAATCGGCCTGGGCGAGAAGGGCACCTACATGGCTGCTCTGACCTTCGGTAACGTTCACGGCGTGTACAAGCCCGGTAACGTTCACCTGCGCCCCGAGCTGCTCAAGGAAATCCAGACCGAGGTCGGCGCTAAGTACGGCAAGGGCAACAAGCCCTTCTACCTGGTCTTCCACGGTGGCTCCGGCTCCACCGAGCAGGAGATTGCAGACGCAGTGTCCTACGGTGTTATCAAGATGAACATCGACACCGACACCCAGTACGCATTCACCCGCCCCGTTGCTGGCCACATGTTCAGCAACTACGACGGTGTGCTGAAGGTTGACGGCGAGGTCGGCAACAAGAAGACCTACGACCCCCGCGTTTGGGGTGCAGCTGCAGAGGCAGGCATGGCCGCACGCGTGGTCGAGGCTTGCCAGCAGCTCGGTTCCGTCGGTACCTCCCTCAAGTAAGGTACCGTTCGCTCGCCGCGGCTCCCTTAGCCGTTGCCGGGTGTGAACCTAAGCTTCGTTAAACGAAAGCGGTGCCCGCTTCCTCATCACGAGGAGGCGGGCACCGCTCTTTTATGTATCTAGAACCGGGCAAGCTTATTAGAACCGGGCAAGCTTAGCGGTTGCAGCGGATCTTAGCGGGGGATGGGCGGGGTTACTTGCCGCCGCAGCCGCAACCACCGCATCCGCAGCCGCCGGACTTCACAGCCACCGAACCGGAGGTGGGGATACCGTCGCCGGTGTCGCCACCCATGAGGTTCACGCGGTTGCCGATCTCGGGGCCGCCAACCGGCTGGGGAGCCTTACCCGCCAGGGTCGCCGCGAAACCGGCAGGCTCAGCCAGGGGGCTCAGGTTCGGCACCATAGACGCCGCCGGGGAGCCGGAGGGTCCGCACGCCGCCGCTGCCGCGTTAGCCTTCGGCTGAGCGACCAGGTGGGCGCGGGAGAAGCGCTTAATCTGCTCGGCGGTCGGGTACGCGAAGGACACCTT
>CALGXU010000295.1 GCA_937935205.1 uncultured Rothia sp. | reverse complement strand
AGGGCACGCAGCTCAGAAATTTCCTGGCGAAGATCGTCCACGTCAGCCTTGGTTGCGGGGTACTCCTGCTCCTCCCTGCCACCAATCTTTTCGATGATCCAGCTGGCGAGCGCACCGGTCGCGACCGCGACCATACCCACGCCGTACAGCATGACGACCACGGCGATAACCCTGCCGATACCGGTAATCGGGTAGACGTCGCCGTAACCGACCGTGGCGAGGGTCGTGAACGTCCACCAGTAGGCGGTGGGCAGGTCACGAATCATCGCGCCCGGCTCGGAAGACTCCACCGAATAGATCGCCAGGGCGAACATGATGATGAAGATCGCGGTGTACCCGAAGAGCTTCACCGCCAGCTCCGAAAGCCTCTTGTACTGGCGGTTAGCGGTCAGGTGAATCATGGCGAGGAAGCTGACAATACGCCACGCGGGCAGCAGCACAATCGCCAGGTTCATCAGGTTATGCGTGATGAAGTAGAGTCGCCGCGGCGCCAGGTACAGGCGAATGCAGTAGTCGGCGGCGAATAGGCCCCACAGAATCATCTGAATGATGTTGAGGTACCCGTCGTACGGTTCCTGGATGCGCGTGCTCATGATGGGCGCGGCGTACGCGAGCAGGTACAGCACGGACGCCACGAACATGGGCGTGGAGGAGCGTTCCTCCCATGCCGCCAGGTTCTTCTCACCGCGGTACTTGCTGAGCGTGCGGAACAGGCGGGTGCGCGGGGCACGACGCGGCGGGTCCGTGACGGTGCGGGTGACCGTGCGGATGGTCGTGGTGTGCGTTTCGGGTTCGCCCGCGTCAATAATCTCGGCGTCACCATCAGGGTTGCTCTGAGTGCCTGCTTTCGGAGTGCCCGTTTTCTGAGAGCCCGATTTATGCGAGCCAGCTTTCTGGTCGCCCTTGCCGCGCGGGTGATGCGTGGTGCGGGTGATGCGGCGCTCCTCGCGGTGCGTGCCGTCCGGCTCGTCGGTGGTGGCGTATTCTTCGACAACTTCTTCGTAGTCGTCGTCGGGGTCCAGGTCGGCGGAGTAGACGGAGTGGGCGCTGTCCAGACGGGCGCTATCAATCTGCACGGCGTCTACCTGTGCTGCCTCTATGCGGGGATCGGTAGCCTCTGCCGGACTCGCTTCTGCAGGGTTGGTTGCCTCAGCACTAGTTTTGGCGGTACCAGTTGCTGCGGCACTAGTTTGGGCGGCACTGGACTCTGCCGGTGCCGACTGGGTATAACCAGCCTTAGCGGCATTCCCCTCCGACGTATTGGGTGCCGTGCCGTTCTTTACCGTGTTTTCTGCCTGGTTCTGTTCCGCCTTATCCATAGTGTGAATGATACTCCGCGCTGTTGCGTTTGCATTTCTATTTCTTTGCACTGTAGCCTTTGTGGGTCTTTGCACGGTGAGCATTTAACCTGACACAATATGTAGTGTCCCCTATCACGTCGGTTGCGTTATTCCGCAGTGTTACTGCCTCGTAGCTGCCCCGTAGCGTTGCCGACCCGCACAGTTGCCAACCCGCACATCGGAGTGCCTCATGCCTTCACACACCACCGCTTTCTTCTTCTGCCTGCCGAAGATGTCCTTTTCGGACACGACAACGAGTCGCGCCCCGGGCAATTCGAAGCCGTTCGAGAGCGTGCCCACCACGATGTTCAGATAAGCGTCGCTCAAAGGCTCGTCGCCCGCTGCGACAGCAGATGGTATGCGCGA
>CALGXU010000294.1 GCA_937935205.1 uncultured Rothia sp. | reverse complement strand
GGTGCTCTGCGACAGGGCGGCGAGGGATGCATCCACGTCGGTAGCGCGGGTGCTGATGCGGCCGCCCGCGTTACGCATGGGCACAGGTGCCGTGGAGGTTGCGGTTGCGGGGTTCTCGTTCAGCTCTTCGACCAGCTGGTCGTAGGCGTCCTGCTCATCGCGGGAAACTTCCTGACGAGGCGTAACAGCACGTTCCACGGTCATGTCAGCAAAACCGAGCACCGCGTTTTCAGCGCCCTGGTTGCCGTTGTGCACGACCACGCGGTAGGTGGCGGCGGGCATGCTCACGCTGGTTTCGTAGCTGAAGCTGCGGTTGTTATCCAGACGCTTCCAGCCGGAACCGTAGAGGGTCTGCGGGGAGTTGCCGAGGTAGGTCGCGGCGTACACCCAGGTGCCCGGTTCAGCGTTCGGCACGGTGACGGTCACGGTGGAACCGTCACGGCTCACCTGCACACCACGGCCATCGGTCAGTTCGGAGGCGTTGACCGGCTCGGGTGCATCACCGGGGGCGTACTCGCCAATGGTGAAGGTCGTGTTGATGCCGCCCTGGCTGTTGGCGCCGCCGTAGGTTCCGGATCGGTCGCCCTCACGCAGGCTACCGGTCAGCAGTCGCAGAGTGTGCTCACCGGAGGCGTACTTGGCGGCATCTTCATCATTTTTGAAGGCTGCATTGTCGCGGGTGGGCAGGTCAATCCAGGTGTCGATATGGCCGTTTTCATCGGGGGTGATGACAGCCCAGATGGTGCGGTTATCGTTGACCGCGGTGGCCTCGTTACGGGACACCTTGCCGTCGTCAATCTTCAAGCCGATAACGGATGCCTTCTTGTCTTCAGGGTTGCACCAACCGTCACCGGTCAGGTGCAGCTTGCCGCCCTGAACCGCCTTGGGGTTCTCGATGGTCAGGCGCGGGGTGAAGGAGCCGTCAGCGGGAGCGCAGGTTTTCGAGTCTTCACTGGGCTCAGTGCTGGGCTCTGCGGTCGGTGCCGGGCTCGGAGCCTGATCACGCAGAGTCACGTTCTGCGACACAGACACACGACGGTCGTAGGTGTTACCGTCCGCATCCATACCGCCCAGGGATCCGGAAAGCACCTGAATACGGTGGCTGGTACCCTCCACGGTCCAGCCCTTGCTCTTCAGCTGCTCAGCGGTCAGACCGGTGTTTTCGGGGGTCGGCAGTGGCACCTCAACCTCGAAAGTGCCGTCCTCGTTGGCGATTGCCATGAAGTTTGCGGGCGAGTTGCCGCCCTCCTTGGTGAGCGGGTTAATCGCCTGGTGAGCCTCATCCGGCAGGGCATCGTAGAACTTCACCGCGAACACTGCGCCGCGGCCGGATGCGGTGCTGGTGAAGCCGGTTCCGCGCAACACGAGC
>CALGXU010000293.1 GCA_937935205.1 uncultured Rothia sp. | reverse complement strand
CGTGTTACTCTCTGCCGACAGATCAGGGCGACGACTACCGGCAGCATCAGCGTTCAGCACCGTCACCTCAGACGGGCTACACCCGGTATCTTCCAGGTTCCTAGCGACCGTCTCTTTCGCTACCTGCACAGCTCGTGAGGGTTCCGAGGTCAACGCCGCATCACGAGCCGCAGCGGCAGCAGCGGCATCGACTGATGACTGGACGTGGGCGCGTACACCAAAGAACCAGACGGCTGCTACGACCATGAGCAGTAGCGGCACGACGTATAGGAATTCGACAGACGCACTACCATCCTGACCCTGGTCTTGGCCGCGTTTATGCTTGAGCATGTACGCCCTCCTCTCTACAAGCACGTGAGACTATACCGAAACAATAAACGGAATAAACGGATGGTGGGTGCAGCAAGCATACTCACTAACCACACCCACCACACACATCTACTTCACGTTGACCGCGTAACCATCCTGCACACGAATCATCTGCACACCATCCATCGGCACCTCATGAATCAGCACACCGGACTCATCACCGGCGGTCCACTCCACACGGTACAGAAGCGAAGACGTAACCCTGTAGACATCCTGTTTTTTAGCCTTCCACGAGCAGGCGGAACCACCACGCGGCTCACCCGCATACACCGGGCCCGGATCATCACACTGGATAAAGCCCTGGACGCCACTCTTCTGACCATCGAAGTACACGTTCATCGCCAGGAAACTGATTTGTAGCTTCACATGTGCGTCACCATCCGTGGACTCCACAACAATCGGGCTCCGCTGGCTCGACGAACGGGCCTTCGACGGCGGAACCCACGCCCACACATAACCCTGCGTGAACACGAACGCGTCCGGACGCTGGTTCGCGTCAGACGGCTGAGTACTCACTGTCAATTTCTCGAAGTCGTAGTCCGCGAGCGCATCCTCCGCGAGCTGTGAGCCCTTCTTCGCGGCAGTAGCACGAGCTTCAGCCTCACTCGTCGGGATGTTGACCTTGCGAGGAACAATCTTCTCTAGTGAGGGATGGTCACCCACTAAAGCGCACTCAAACGTGCTGTAATTCCTGGGTGTAACTCCAGAATCAATCTTCTTACCCGCGTAACAAGATCCCGGCGCATAGAACCAGGAGTCATCAGTCTCGCAGGGAACTTCGACGCCACCGGCTGCGATGCAGGTCTGCCCCCTCATCGAGGCCACAGGCTGAACGACCGGTGAATCGGATGCGTCACGGTTTTCATTCACCGGAGCAGAATTATCAGCCGACATTTTTTGTTTATTATGTTTAGCTGAGATGTGAGATTTGGACACATCCACGCTGGTACTATCTGCAATAGCTGGGACTGCCAGGCTAGAGGCCGTAAGCGTCGCAACAAGAGCAGCAGAGAAGACGTGCTTGAGGTATTTCATCTTCACTTCCCCATCCTTTACGAGGCGCAACCAGTATTCAGCTCACGTGCACCGGCATACACGTAACGGCCATCCTGCAAACGCTTCACAACAACCTCGACAGTAGTCACTGAATCCGGGCCGACAATAGCACGCTCACCATTGGGAATGCGCAACTGCGTCCAATCCGAGCAGTACGTCACACGCAGATAGCCATACGGGTACGAGGTGCCATCCGGGTAGTCATACGTCAGGATGTCAGAAACTTCCACGTTACGAATAGCTACATCACCGGTAAATACACCGCCGTTGTTCTTGATATCTTCATGAAGAGAGTCAATGGTTT
>CALGXU010000292.1 GCA_937935205.1 uncultured Rothia sp. | reverse complement strand
GTACGGCGCCGCCGTGTACCGTATCCCCCCATGCGCCGAGCTCCAAAGCGCCGAGTTCCAAAGCACCGGGCCCCGCTTCTCGCCCTGTGGCCCACCCATGAGCCGCCAAAAGTGCAGGCGTAGAATGAAATCAGCTTCAGCCGCGGCTTTTGTACCGCGCATGAGGCCTTCAACAACACACAGCACGCAACACAAACCCCCTTTTTCTATGTCTTCTCATACTGGTTCTTCCTCGAATAGCCCGCAGAATCCTGCGGGTTCCCGCTCTTTTTCATTTCGCCTCCTGCTGGGGCTGACCCTTGCCGCGCTGGTCACGGGCGTGTTCAGCGGCCTGGGTGCGATTGTTCTGCACTATGTTCTGGACTTTATGCAGGAGCTAACTTTCGGTCAGGCTGAGGGACATCACCCGATGGTCACTGATGGTGCTGACCCGGCGCGTCGTGCCCTGGTGCTGGCGGCGTTAGGCCCGTTTGTGGCGTTGGTTTGGTATTACCTGCAGTCGGGCGGTCGGCGTGTGGTCGGCGTGAAGTCGCAGATTGCGGGTGCTACCGAGGAGGATCGTGCGCCGTCGCTGTGGCGGCAGATTTCGCATTCGGTGATTCAGATTGTTGCGGTGGGTGCGGGTTCCCCTGTGGGTAAGGAGGTCGCGCCGCGTGAGCTGGGTGCACTGGCTGCGGGTCGGTGCGCGCGTTTTCTGGAGCGTGTGGGTGGCACTCGCCCGGATGGTTCGCTGCTGCTGGGCGATCGCGAGCGTCGCCTGCTGGTGGCAGCGGGTGCGGCGTCCGGTTTGGCGGCGGTGTATCAGGTGCCGATTGGTGGCCTGGTGTACCTTGTGGAGGCGATGGCTGTGGGCCTGAGCTTGTGGTCGCTGTATGTGGGTGCGGTGACGGTGTGGACGGCGACGGTCACGGCAAATCTGGTGATTTCGAGTGCGCCGACGTACCCGGTGCCGCAGCTTCCGTTGGATGCGACGACGCTGACGGTGGCGGCGTTGACGGGTGTGGTGTTGACTCCGTTGGCGTTGGGTTTTAGGGCGTTGTCGCAGCGTGCGGAGAAGATTAAGGCGAAGGACCGTTCTCTGTTGTGGCGTATTCCGGTGGCGTTTGTGCTGGTCGCGGTGGTTTCGCTGTGGCTTCCAGAGATTCTGGGTAATGGTCGTCTGCTGACTCAGCACACGTTTAATGTGTCGTTGGATGCGGCGGCGGGCGGTTTGACTGCGGCGGCGGCAGTGTATGTGTTGGCGTTGTGCGTGGCGAAGGCTGCCGTGGTGTTGTTGAGTCTGCGTTCGGGTTCGTATGGCGGCACGTTGACGCCGGGTTTGGCATTGGGTGCGGCGGCTGCGTTTTGCGTGGCGGCGCTGGTGCTGTGGGCGTTCCCCGGTTTGGACGGGGTGCCGGGTGGTGCGTCGATGGTGTTGTATGCGGCGGCGTTGACGGGTACGGCGGCGTTTTTGGGTATTTCGATGAATGCGCCGTTGTCTGCGTTGACGTTGTTGATTGGTTTTACGGGTCAGGGTTCGAGTGCGTGGCTGCCGATGGCGGTTGCGGTGGGTACGGCGGTGCTGACCCGCTGGGCGTGGACGCGAGTGTTTAGCGCCAAGAAGTAGCTTTCAGAAATAGGGGGCGGCCCCGGATGCGTATGCGTCCGGGGCCGCTTTTGTTTTACCGTGCCGAAATTTGTGCCATAGGTTAGTGTCTTTGGCCGTAGTTAAAAACCATGGTCGAAGACG
>CALGXU010000291.1 GCA_937935205.1 uncultured Rothia sp. | reverse complement strand
GACTGCCTTAAGCAGTTCAAGTACGGTGTGCGAGCCAATGTAGCCGGCACCGCCGGTAACGAGTACCTTCATGATGTCCTTTCGAGCAAAAATTCCGGTGTGAACCGGATGGAGCATGTGCTGTTGAGCTGTATCTAATGGTACAGGGGTCGGGGCAACAGAATGGTTTTATGCACTGTGCGCTTGTGCACTCCGGTGTGAGCATGTGGGAGGCGTTATTGAGGTGTGTCGCCACTCGCCTTTGCCCAGCGCCTGAATCCGCGTATCAGCTGATTTCTGAGTCGACCTCTAATCCCACCAGAAATACCACTGGCGGCTCTGGTGAATAAACTCCGTCAGCTGCTCAAAATCCTCAAACACCTGGAACGGAAGATCGGAACAGAACGCGAACTGCTCGACCGCCAGCTTCTTCGCCTCCACCGGGTCGGTGACGGGGCGTTCCACCAGAAATTCCAGACAATCAGCACCGTCAAGAGCCGCAGGGATGGCACCGTACTTTTCACGCCAATAGTGGGTGAACGCCAGCTGCGTTTGAGCGTCCGGGCAGTCATTCCAACCGCCGAAGGGCAGGTACGCGGGAATATCGGCGGGGTCATCGGTCGGAATCTGCAGCAGGAGCATCTCGCCTTGATTCTCCTCATCCGCAAGCTCGTAGCAGAGCAGAGCAGAAAGAATCGGGGCGTCATCTTCGGGCTCCTCATCGGGCAGATAATCCGAGCTCATAAACTCGTCAACAAGCTCGTTGAGGTCGAACTCGTCAGGGCCGTCCTCGTGAGCATCTTCGCCGTCATCGGTAACCCTGCACAGCTGCTGAGCAATGGCGGCGCTGCCATACTCCTCGGCGGAGGCGCCACCCCGGGCGGTACAGTAACGCCCCAGAACGGCACGAGTGTAGGCACTCACCTGCTCGGGGGTCAGCGTCTCAACATCGTCAATGATGTCGTGCTCAATAGACACCGCAATGACCATGCTCTCGAGCACCGTATCGTTCAGGTTCAGGAAGAAGGGGACGAACCCCTCCGCGCGCCCCAGCTTAGCCAGCTCATCGTAACGAGCCATGGCATCAGTAGCCGCAGTACCCACCGCAATACGCTCGTGCGGGTAGGGGAAGAGGCGCGTGAAGTGCCGGTAGGTTTCGCTCATCGTCGACTCTGACTTAGTTGATTCGGGCATCTGAATTCCTCTCTGAACTGTGCAGGTGGTCAGTCATGGCGGGTGCGCTGTACCCGGTACTACCAGCCTAGCGAAAGCCCGAGCAGCCCGCCCTGAAAATGGTCATCGTAGCCGCAGTGGATCCGCGCCCAGCCTGTGAGAGCGGCGGAGAGGGAACGCAGGGCGCAGAAAAGGGGTCGGGATGCTTCACACATCCCGACCCCTAAAGTTCACGGGCCGACCCGTACTTGTCCAGGTACAGACTAGTTCAGGTGCAGCGCCTCGTTCAGCTCCACGGTGTTCTTCGCACGCGGCAGAACCTCAATCGCGCCGCTGATCGAATTGCGGCGGAACAGCAGGTTCGATACACCCGACAGCTCCGCAGCCTTCACCACGCGCGCCTCCTGACCGGGCAACAGAACGCTCACGCGCGAACCAGCGGTCACGTACAGGCCAGCCTCAACCACGCAGTCATCGCCCAGGGCAATACCGATACCGGACTCCGCACCCAGCAGGGAACGCTCACCAATGGACACGCGCTTCTTGCCGCCGCCGGAGAGGGTACCCATCGTGGAGGCGCCGCCACCCACATCCGAGCCGTCGCCGACCACAACGCCCTGAGAAATACGGCCCTCAACCATGGAGGTGCCCAGGGTACCAGCGTTGAAGTTCACGAAGCCCTCGTGCATCACGGTCGTTCCGGAGGCCAGGTGCGCACCCAGGCGCAGGCGGTCACCGTCACCAATACGCACGCCGGCGGGCACCACGTAATCCACCAGGCGGGGGAACTTATCAATGTGGCTCACACTCAGGTGGCCCAGCTTGCGCAGACCAATCGCAAGTTTCTGGAACTCGGTGGCAAGCACCGGGCCGTGGTTGGTCCACGCAACATTCGCCAGGGTGCCGAACAGGCCGTCCAGGTTCAGCTCGTTAGGGCGAACCAGGGTGTGGGAGAGCAGGTGCAGACGCAGGTACGCGTCGACTGCATCTTCGGGTGCCTCATCCAGGTTGATGGAGGCGGTACGCACCTCGGTGCGGGCGTTGCGCGCAGGGTACTCAGCGACCAGTTCCTCCAGCTCGTCCGCGATGGACAGATCGGGGGTCTGGGTGAGGGAGAGGGCGGGGAACCAGGCATCCAGGACGGTGCCGGCGTGCTCGCCAGAGACAACAACATTGACCAGTGCGACGCCGGAGGCGTAACGGGGAGTGTTTTCAGACATGCCTTCCATTATAGTTTTGGGGCTTGGTGCCCCTTCAAGACCGTCTCATATGCTCGATACGGGCGCTGTGTGCGCGGGTGTGTGCGCGGGGGAACCTGTAAGGTGGAAGGATGAGCGTTTCCCCCAATAATTCTGATCCTCACGAGGTCCCACAGCCACCGCTGAACCTGGATGTGTCCATGCCCGAGCTGACCCGCGCCCTGCTGGATTACGAGTCGGTTTCTGGTAACGAACGAACGATTGCTGACGCCGTGTACACGGCGCTGTCGTTCTGCCCGCACCTGCACCTGACCCGTGATGGGGACGCCATCATTGCCCGCACCGAATTCCCCATTGCCCGCACCGAATTCCCGCCGCTGCCCGGTGCTGAAGGGGAGGGCGCTGAGGGGGAGCGTACCCGCATTATCCTTGCCGGCCACCTGGACACCGTGCCCCTG
>CALGXU010000290.1 GCA_937935205.1 uncultured Rothia sp. | reverse complement strand
CACCAACCCCCCAAAACACCCCACACCACAAAAAAGCCCCCTTCCACACGCACAAAGCACGCGCAAAAGGGGACCAATCCGAAAACGGTTTACACTCACAACCGAGCATACACCACCAAACTAACCATCACCACCAGACCGCCAAACCTTCACCACCGGACGAACCACCAAATCCGCCCCCTCCGGACCACGCACATACGGCATAATCCACTGCGCTCGCCGCATTTTCCGGCCCTTGCCGTAAGGTACCTGCCTCCAATGCCCGCGGGTAATCACTCGGTGGTCCAGCGTCCACTTCTTCCCCCCACGGTCACGCTCATCTGCAGCACTACCGTCAGGAATCGAGTTCGCCAGCAAATGAGCTCCAACCCGCACCGTGCGAACAGGGTACCCAGCCTTAATCGTCTTCCTTTTCCCGTGCTTCCTCTTAGTCACCTCACCCACAGTCTCCACGCCCATTTGAGCTACCGCAGAATCATCCATCAACAGATACGTAGCACACACAAGATTCTTCAGCCTCTTCTGCGTATTTAAATCCAAATCAGCCATCATATAAAAGCTGCCAAACTCATAAATTGAGCTACCCCGCTTGTCTGGAGACGCAATATTCAAAAGCACAAAATCACTCCCCGAAAACGGGGAAGTTTTGACATACCCAATAACCTCACAATGGTAGTGCCTAGTACTACCCGCAATATCCCTTGGCAGGTAGAACCCAGTCCCCCGCTCAAAGACCACTACGCCCATAGCAGGTATATCCCGCTCACCCAGAGAATCCTCAATAACCTCTTCAGGCACAGAACTCAGAGAATGCGCAGCATCAACAGCGATAGCAGACATCACATCCTCCACCCACACCACATCACTCAACCGAGCCTGAGCAACAGCGTTACTCCTGCCAATGCGCACAAGATCCTTAGCCCTAGAACCGAACTGCAGCGCTCGCTGAGGGTCCTCTAGGGCCATGCTGGATCCAGGGATCGGAGATTCAGAATCAGGCAAGAGGTTTTTGTCGAAATATGCATGCTCCACGCACTCCTCGAACTCATCCAAAAGTTGCGGTACATCCCTGATTGCAATGCGCGACTTATGCTCAATCATCGCTACGCCTTTCGTCTAGAAGATTACTTACCTTCATTGTGTCACAGCAGCCTTCCAGAGAACCCTATGTAGACAGGGTATGTCCCAATGGCAAAACGTGGGGTAGGGGAGGGGGTGCCCCCCTCCCCTTGGAGCCAATCTAAAGGCGGCGTAAATCAACACCGAATGCAGAACGAATCTCCCTGATGTTATTCTTCATTCCTCGCCAGTCAGAACCAGTCGAGGGAATAACCACGCTCCTACCTGCTCCCGGGGTTCCAGACTCCCAAATCTTGTAGTGCCCTGCACCGGATTTAGAAACCGCAAACCCAGCACGCCGGGCACGCTTCAACAGGTCATTAACATCTTGAGGCATAGACCCTACGGGCGTTCCACCTGAACCTCTCGGTATAGCCTGCCTCAAGATTGAACTACTCAAGGTGTTTACCGCCCCAACACTAACTACCCGACCTCTTCCCTCATGAACAAGCACATCAAAGGTTCCACGGTAGAGAGTGTGTCCATTTTTTGCGGGGAAAGCGTCAGAATCCTCCAAGCTTGCAACAACGTTACCGGGGGTAATTTTAAGCTTCCTGCATTGCTGGAGCGCCCTAGTATTGAAGTACCAGCCATCAAGGGTCTCGGCGCTCAAATCAAGCCCAGCACGCAGAATACGGCGGTTGTACCAATCGACCAGGACAGCCAAACCGTTATCTCGATACGAGAACACCCCATTTCCTGCATCCCTGCACGATGCCGTCGGGGAGGTGGGAACCATCTCAAACTTTTCAAGCTCCAAGCCACTTTCCGCAGCTATCCTCTTCGGTGAATCACACCAACGCCATGTAGTCACACTATCTCCTATCTACATTCCATATTTCCATGTGTGCCTATGTTTCATTATTGCCTATCCAGAACATCAAACCCATTTAAAGTTCCATAATGTCCCATTTGCAAAGTGTGCTATCCAAGCACATCCCAGACACTCACAAACCCCGCAAATCCACCCAGCCCACCAAACCCCACACGCCACCACCTCAAAAATCCTGCAGCTCACCCACTCGCACCACATCATCACCCCACACGATCCACCATTCAATCTACCCAACCTCTACCCCCTCCACTTAGCCCGCAACTCTCAACATCCCTAACTCAAAAACACCTATCCAGCACCTCGACAACACCCAAAAAACCAAACACTGCCACCACCTCAAAAACCATTCCTCTTCACACCCCACCATCTATACCGCACCCTCCTTCTGCTGCACCTCCCTCACCTCAAACCACCCTCCGCACTCACCCTCCATGCAAACCACTACTTCCACAAACTTCTCCGCTTACCCTCTACCCGCCTTCACCCTGCCCTCAATACCTTCCCCTCACTCACCTCAACAAGCCTCCTCAATCTCTTACTCTGCCCTAACTTCACCCCTAGATTCCGCCCCTTTTATCCGACATCCACACACAAGCACACGACAATAAAACCTCAATCAAACCACCCTAAACCCCCTACTTTCCTCTCTTTGCGCGAAATCTTTCTTAGATTCCGAACTGTTGGGTTCATTCCCTCTTCTAGACTGGTATCCCGGAAGATATGGAGAAATCTACAGAGAATATGAACATTTCTATGTAATATGTATTTATGGAAAATACTGACCGCCCTAATATCCTCGCTATTGAGAAGCGTGCTAACGGTAAGCTCACGCAAATCAACTTCACGGAGCTTCACGTTCAAGTCCTACAGTTCATTGCTCGCACTGGATGGGCTCGAGATATTCAGATTGCCGGGTGGCTAGGTGCCTCATATACAACTGTCACCAAAGCTCTTACCTATTTGAAGAAGGCTAAGCTCGTCAAATCTGAGAAGACCTACGCTAAGCTGCGAGACTTCGATAGCGACAATTTCAGCGAACGCCAGGTAACAGTCTGGTCAATTACCTCTCGCGCAATGCATGAAGAGATCATCGGAAGCTGGAGGGTTGCAGGATACGGGGAAGATGAACTGTGTACCGCAACTCCTGGATCAATCAATAACCTTAGTCAGATTGACCACCGCCTTTGCATTAACGACATCGCTATTATATTTGCTCGATACGGTTTCGAAATTGCCTTCGAGAAAGATATTAAGCAGCTAGACGGCGTAGGCTACTCACGTAGCAAGCGGCTGAGCAAAGTCTGGATCGTCGGCAATGGAACCCACACTCCAGACCTGGGAATCATCAATCCTAAAGATGGCCGCAAATGGGGAGTGGAGATTGAACGTCGCCAGAAAGAAACAGAATCTTACGAAGTTATCCTCAGTCGCTTCAGCAATTCTGGAATGGGTCAGCTGTGGTTTTGCCAGCGCCCGGCAATCGCTCGAGCAATCCTTCGCGCCTGTGAAAAGCGGGGCATCACAATGACTGAATACGAATTTGAGTACGGCAACGTGTGGGTTTATCTTGATGCTTTTTTTGGTAAAGTCCGGCCAAGCTGGTAAGATTTTCTTCAGAAGAAC
>CALGXU010000289.1 GCA_937935205.1 uncultured Rothia sp. | reverse complement strand
TTATTCAATAGACTTTACAGAGTATATTTGTACCTATCATAAAATTAAAAATCAATATGCACACCAGCGCAAGTAGCGGGTGCAGCAGCGGCGGTCGCAGTAGCGGCAGCAGCCGGAGCAGCCTTAACGGCAACAGCCTCAGCCTTGGGAGCGGACTCCTCAGCAGCCTCAGCCGCACGCTGAGCAGCATGCTTCGCAGCATCAGCCTTCGACTCGTAACCGAACAGCAGAACACCGGTCATAGCGCCGAAGAACGCAATAGCCAGACCAATCGCGTACAGGTGAGAAGGCTGCATCGCCGGAATCGACAGCAGCGAAGTGAACGCAAACGCGTAAGACTTAACACCCAGGAAGGAAATGGTAGCGCCACCAATAACAGCGGGAACCAGAATAATCGGAATCACGCGCTTGTAACGGAGCACAACACCGTACAGGGACGGCTCAGAAATACCACCGAGCAGACCGGACATCGACGCACCAACAGCAGTCTGACGCAGCTCACGGTCGTGCTTAGCCTTGATAGCCACACCGGTCACCAGACCGAACACAGCGAAGTTGTAAGCACCCATCGGGGACTGAATGAAGTCAGTACCCATGGTCTGCAGGTTGTTAATCATGACAGCGTTCAGCGGCCAGTGCAGACCCAGCGGAACCATGAACAGGTACAGGCCAGCAATCAGAGCACCAACCAGAGCCGGAGCCTGGTCGTTAACCATCTTCAGGAAGTCAGAGATGCCCATAGCAACACCGATACCGATGGGGCCAACCAGGAACGCGGTCACCGGAACCAGAATGATGACCGAAATCATCGGCACGAACACCATCTGCAGCATCGAAGGAATAACCTTCTTCAGGAAGCGCTCAAGCGGAGCCAGCAGAGCAACAGCCAGCAGCGGGGGGAAGACCTGGCCGGTGTAGCTGAATGCGTACAGCGGCAGATCCAGACCGAAGAACGGAACGTTCAGAACCTTGGTGGCGGGGTCAGCAAGAGCAGTCAGATCGGTGAAGGTACCGGTCATCAGTGCAGCGGGGATAGCCGCACCAACCCACATGTTCGCGCCCAGACGCTTAGCAGCGGTAGCACCCAGCATGATGGGCATGAAGTTCAGAACAGACAGCGAAGCAGCCTTCAGGATGTACCAGAAAGCAAACTGCTGCATCCACTGGGTGTTCAGAGCCTTAGCAGCCTCCGGATCAGCCACACGAGCACCGTTAATGATGTCAATGTTCACGCTCTGACCGGTCAAGTCAGTGTACTGACCGAAGAAGCCCAGCTGCTGCATGAACACGATCAGGGTCAGGATCATCGAGGTACCCAGAAGCGCCCACAGCAGAGGACGGAAGGAGTCAGACAGAACGTCGAAGACGTTGGTAAGCCAGCCGGACTTCTTGCCCTCAGCCTCAACCTTGGTGTCACCCTCAGCGTGGCCGGACATAGAAGGCAGAGCGTTGATCTCGTTGTACACAGCCTCAACGCGCTCGCCCAGAACAACCTGAGTCTGGCCGGACTGCTCAATCACAGAGAGAACGCCGGGCAGACCCTCAATCTTCTTGTTCTGTACTGCATCGTTGGACACAGGAGTAACACGAAGGCGGGTTGCACAGTGAGTAATGTGCGCGATGTTCTCGGGGCCACCCAGGCCGTCAAGAATCTTCTCGCCAAGTTCGCGGTTATTCACGATACTTCCTTAGATATGCGGTCAATGTCTATACGGTTGCTGCCGGAGGCTGTGCCTACCTGACGTTGCGGTAGCCGAAAAAGCCCCGGAAAAAACGTCCAGAAAACACAAAAGACCCGAGTCTCTCGACCACCGGAAGCACTACACTCGTGCCCACTATGGAGCTTCGGTACAGCAAATAGAGGGGATTCTCGGCAGATATATGCTGCCGTCCCATACGGTGTTGAGTAACTCAGGTCTTGCCTGCCAAACCAGTAACAACCCTGAAGAAGGTTTCCCTTCTCAAATAGTTCCCTGTAACTCTAAGGGTTTTCCCAGGTTAAGAGCAAGGTGAGAGGCAAAAGCTATCAGAAGCTGTTAAATATTTCACTCATGTGATAACTGAGACACACTCCCGGCGCTACGTGCGGGAGCCTCCCGGCATGGTTTCGGCGGGCCTTGGTACGCTTCGGCACGCCCTGAAACACCCTGACACGCACCGGACGGGGTGCCCTAGAAGACGCGAAAGGACCCCGCATCCACAGGATACGGGGCCCACACGCTACCGAAGCAGCTACCTTCCGACTAACTACTTCTTAGCCGGGAAGAAATTCAGCGGAGCAACCTCCAGCTCAGGGTAGTGACGCTTCTGCCAACGGCGGTTACGATGCGCATTCACCTCAATCAGCGCGGCGCCCAGAGCACCGGCGCCCAGAGCCGTCCACAGCAGGTGCGGAAGCACCGTAACGAACTGGTGGTACTCCACCAGAATCGGCACGAACAGCGCCGCGAAGAACACCGCC
>CALGXU010000288.1 GCA_937935205.1 uncultured Rothia sp. | reverse complement strand
GCACTCTGACGCCGTGCAGGCCTTTGGCGCAGTGCCGATCGACTTCCACGCCAGCGGGGTAGCCACCCTCGCCATTTCCGGCCATAAGATTGGCGGCCCCATGGGCATCGGCGCGCTGGTCGCAACCCGCGCCGTGCAGATGACCCCCGTCCTGCACGGAGGTGGCCAGGAACGCTCCGTACGCTCCGGCACCATCGACGCGCCCGCCATCGCAGGTTTCGCAGAGGCCGCCGTGCACTCGGTACAGCACCTCGAAGAAGAATCCGCCCGCATCGCCGCGCTACGCAACGAACTTGTTGCGGCAATTAGCGCGCTCATCCCGCAGGCGCACCTGAGCGGTGAAAACCCGCTCACCGAAGAATACCCGGGTCAGAAGCGACTGCCCGGCAACGCCCACTTCACCTTCGAGAACGCCGAAGGCGACACCCTGCTCTTCCTGCTGGACATGCAGGGTATCAGCAGCTCCACCGGCTCCGCCTGCAACGCCGGGGTGACTCGCCCCTCCCACGTGCTCATGGCAATGGGAATGGACGAAGACACCGCCCGCAGTGCCCAGCGATTCACCCTCGGTCACTCCACCACCGGAGCCGATATTGCACGCCTCATCGCGGCACTACCCGCCGCCTACGAACAGGCAGCAAAAGCTGGTTTGTCATCGCAGCTACCGGACGCCTCCCGCTGGCACTAGAACACTGGCACTAGAAAACCAGAAGAGAAAATACCGAACCGCCCTCAGCCTGCAATCTCAGCGTTCGCTGAGGGCTGGCTGAGGGTGCACTGCCCAATATCCCGCCGAGCCCCTGCGTACAATGGGTAGCTACAGTAACGGAAAGTCCGCCCGCACAGTAGGGCGTACCTTTCTCAAGGCTCAACACAACAGAAGGATAGGCAGTGAAAATTCTTGCAGCTATGAGTGGCGGCGTTGACTCCGCAGTCGCCGCAGCCCGCGCCGTAGAAGCAGGACACGAAGTAGTCGGCGTTCACCTCGCCCTATCCCGCATGCCCGGCACCCTGCGCACCGGCTCCCGCGGCTGCTGCACCCTCGAAGACTCCATGGACGCCCGCCGCGTCTGCTCCCAGCTGGGCATCCCCTTCTTCGTCTGGGACTTCTCCGAACGCTTCAAGGAAGACGTCGTCGACGACTTCATCTCCGAATACGAAGCCGGACGAACCCCCAACCCCTGCATGCGCTGCAACGAAAAGATCAAGTTCGCCGCGCTCCTCGAACGCGCCCTCGCGCTCGGCTTCGACGCTGTGGTGACCGGCCACTACGCCCGCGTCATCACCACCGAAGACGGCAACCGCGAACTGCACCGCGCCGCCGACTGGGCCAAGGACCAGTCCTACGTGCTCGGCGTGCTCACCCACGAACAGCTCAAGCACGCCTGGTTCCCCCTGGCGGACACCCCCTCCAAGGCACAGGTACGCGCGGAGGCGGCAGAGCGCGGCTTCTCCGTGGCGAAGAAGCCGGACTCCTACGACATCTGCTTCATTCCCGAAGGTGACACCCGTGCCTGGCTGGGCGACCACATTAAGATGCGCCCCGGCCTCATCAAGGACACCCACGGCGAGGTGCTCGGCGAGCACCCCGGCGCGCAGGCATACACCGTAGGCCAGCGCAAGGGCCTGGCACTGGGCCGCCCCGCCGCCGACGGCAAGCCCCGCTTCGTGCTGGAAGTGCGCCCCATGGAAAACGAGGTCATCGTCGGCTCCCGTGAGCTACTTGCCGTGCACGAAATCCGCGGTATCCGCGCCACCTGGGCGGGCGTACCCGTAGAGCAGGCGGCACGCTTCCTGGAAGAGCCCGCACAGCTGGGCGCTCGCAGCGAAGAGTTCGAGGTGACCGCACAGGTGCGCGCGCACGCTGACCCGGTTCGCGCCAAGGCGTACATGACCTGGGCACCCGACCCCGAAGCTGAAGAAGAAGGCGTGCTGCGCCTGGAAACCGTAGTGCGCCTACTGGATCCGCTCTCCGGCGTGGCACCGGGACAGACCATGGTGCTCTACCAGGGCACCCGCGTGCTGGGTCAGTCCACCATCGCCCGCGCCTACTCGCTGGACCGCGAAGACATTCAAGAAACCCTGTCTGCTGGCGCCTCTACCAGCGCCGACTAGCCGCACCGAATAGCCGTGCACCCGCTATTGAACTGTTGCCGCAACATCCTGCTTGGGCGCAACGCGCAGAAGACCACAACCGAACTGAGGAGAGACCGATGACCCCCGAAAACACTTCCTGCGAATTTGACCCCCACGCCACCTCCATGGGCGATGAAGTTGCACCGGAGGTTTACGAGGAGCTCTTCGCCATGCGCCGCTCCATCGACAACTTCGATGCAGCGCTGGTGCACATCCTCGCGGAGCGTTTTCAGGCGACCAAGCGCGTGGGCATCCTGAAGGCTAAGCACAACCTGCCCGCCGGCGACCCGAGCCGTGAAGAGGCGCAGATTGCTCGCCTGCGTGCTATGGCGAAGGAATCCAGCCTGGACCCGGAATTCGCGGAGAAGTTCCTGAACTTTATTATTTCCGAGGTGATTCGCCACCACGTGCGCATCGCAAACGAGCGCGCCGAGCAGGACGGCGAGGCAACTGAAGCCGAGAACTCCGAAGGCTAGTATCGCGCTACTTTCGCATCATTGCGTTTGAATCTGTACGTCATCTGACCCCTCTGGACACACTCCTATGCCCGCTCAATCTTCCAACCGCCAGAACGTCCGTACTGAACCGACGCCGGAGCGCCTGCTGCTGCCCGGTGAGTACCGCGCCCCCGAAGGGGACGAACTGACCGAGCAGGACCTCGCCGCGCTCGCCAGGGAGCGTCCGCTGGTGCGTGCTAGCGGTCGGGGCGATTTTCCCGGCGATGATCTGGCTGAGGCTATGTCCCGTGTAGAGGGCGAGCTGGGTGCCCCGCATCTGCCGTTCCTGCCGCATCTGCCGGCGCTGGGCTGGCGGAGTACCCCGCTGGCACGCACCCTGGCGGTGTGCGAGGGACTTGCCTTTGACGGTGCCTCGTTTGGCTGGCGCATGGTGCATAGCGGCGGCAGGGGAGCACGCGAGTCTGCCTTGGCGCAGGACCGTCTGCTCTCGGATATCAACCTTCTCGCTGACCGCGTGGGCACGCAGAGAAAGAGGTTCACTTCCAGTGCTGAGGGTTCTGCTGCGGTGTATAAAATTCAGCTGGTCGGTCCGCTGACTCTTGCCGCAAGTATCTACCTGCCCGGCGGTGAACGTGCTATTAGCGATGCAGGGGCGAGCCGTGACCTGCTGGAGTCGTTCCTGGAGGGCCTGGAGCGTTGGGTGCAGTCTCTGCGTGAGGCTCTGCAGGCTCCTCAGGTGCTAATCGCCGTGCAACTGGACGAATCGGAGTTTCAGCGTCTGATGGAGGGGACCATTCCTACCGTGAGTGGTTTCCGCTCCCTGTCGGCGGTGCAGCCTCACTACTATCAGCAGGTGTACCGTCGGGTGGCGGAGCGTTTTGCCGAGTTGAATCTGCAACTCATCCTGGATGTGGACGGCACCTCGCTCAAACCGGTGCAGGAGCTGAAACTGCTCACTCAGCCCCGTCCCGCCCTTGACGCTTTGGCTCTTGTGAAGGCGATGCGTGTTGAGGGCGGCGCCCCGTGCGCTTTGCTGTTGCATCCTGATCGCGCTCGCCCGAAGGGGCCTGGAACCTTGCAGGTTCCGCCGCTGAGCGACCCTCGTTCGTGGGAGCCTGTGGCGCAGCTTTTGGAGGCGAATGCTCAGCTGTGGCTGCCGGTGGTGACTTCTGCGCGGGTTCCTGATCAGGTGCGCCGCCTATACGGCCTGTGGCGTGAGGTCGGTCTTGAACCGACGAAGTTGAGTGCGGTGGGTTTGATGGCCGATGAGCGCCCGCAAACGGGTTCGGCACCTTCTGCATCCACCCCGGGTACGGTGAGTGTGCTAGACGCCACGGCTTCGCTGGCTCGGGTGACAGAGTGTGCCCGTGCATTGGCTGAGTGCGCGGTATGATTAGATAATCAGCATTTTTATGTAAGTATTTACGACAATTCTTTAGGGAGGTACTGTGAGCGCAAGCGACGCACACACCATTTTGGTGGTTGATGACGATGATGCTCTGGCGGAAATGATTGGCCTCGTGCTCGCGCAAGAGGGCTTTAACGCTGTTTTCTGCGAAAATGGCGGCCGCGCTTTTGAAACTTTTATGCGCTCCACTCCCGATTTGGTGCTTTTGGATTTGATGCTTCCTGGCATGAACGGTATTGAAGTGTGCCAGCAAATTCGTCGTTCTTCCAATGTGCCGATTATTATGTTGACCGCTAAAAGCGACACCGAGGATGTTGTGAAGGGTCTTGAGGCTGGCGCTGATGATTACATTGCGAAGCCTTTTAAGCATGCTGAATTGTTGGCGCGTATTCGTACTCGTCTGCGTCCGCGTGAGAGCCGCCAGCTGGTCGTGTCCATTGGCGATATTGTTATGGATATGGACGGCCGTACGGTCAAGTACCACAGCACTGAGGTTCCGATGACTCCTCTGGAGTTTGATTTGCTGGCTGCGCTGGTGCGTCACCCGGGTCAGGCGTTGAGCCGTCAGGAACTGCTGGACATGGTCTGGGGTTACACTGATGTGAGCGATTCGCTGGTAAACGTGCATGTCCAGCGTTTGCGCGCTAAGTTTGATGAGCTGGGTGCGGATCGTTTTATTCAGACGGTCCGTGGCGTTGGCTACAAGATTCCGGCCGAGCTGGTGGGATCTTCCGGTAGCTAAGCGGAACCTATTCATAGGCGAAGGGATAACCTGATTGTCTGTTGCGAAGTCGAGCCACGAGCACGGCGCTTTGACGGCGGAGGCGGTAGCCTCCGCCTCTTCGCGTACCCGCACTTCCAAGCCGCGTAAGGCGCAGAAGCCGCGTAGGAGCCTGATGCAGCGCGCTCAGCGTCTGTGGAAGGAATCTCTGCAGTTCCGTGCTTTGGCTACTGCGGGCATCATGATGTTCCTGAGCTTCTTGATGGTGGGTTGGTCCTTGTCGAGCCAGATTGCGTCGAGTCTTTTTGAGAATCAGAAGTCTCAGGCGCTGGCGGAATCGGAGAGTGGTTTCCGTAACGTTCAGAGTGTGCTGGACTCCTCTGAGGCTCGTAGTGACAGTGAGATTCGCCGTAATGTGAGCCGTACCCTGACCATCTTGGATGCGGGTAGTTCGGGTAAGCGCAATTGGATTCTTGTGCCTTTGGAAGGTCAAGGTAAGCAGGGTTTTATTCCCGAGCAGAGTAGTAATAATTCTTTGAATTCTTCGAGTATTCCGAATGATTTCAAAACAACTGTTCGTGGTAAAGACGGTATTTTCTGGCAGACGTCTACGGTGACTACTGTTGAAAATAACCGTGAGCGTACCTATCCGGTGCTTATTGTTGGCACCCATATTTCTATTGCGCAGAACCCTAATTATGGTTTGTTCCTTGTGTACGATATGACGGATTCTTCCGCCACGATTGCGCATATTAACTTTGTTCTTTTTGGTGGTTTCTGTGCACTGCTTACTGTGGTGCTTTCTGTGGTGTGGATTGTGACTCGTTTTGTGGTCCGCCCGATTACGCAGACCGCTATTACGGCGGAGAAGCTGGCTGCCGGTGACCTGGATCAGCGTGTGTCGGTGAACGGTGAACATCAGGCGGCGCGTCTGGGTTATTCGTTCAACCTGATGGCTGATTCGTTGCAGGAGAAGATTGTTCAGCTGGAGCGCCTGTCGACTCTGCAGCAGCGCTTTGTGTCTGACGTGTCGCATGAGTTGCGTACTCCGTTGGCGACGGTGCGTTTGGGTACTGAGCTTCTGTACGATTCGCGTGGGGACATGGACCGGCCGCTGGGTCGCACTGTGGAGCTTCTGCACGATCAGGTGGATCGCTTCCAGTCGATGCTTGCTGACCTGCTGGAAATTTCTCGTTTCGATGCCGGTAGCGCAATGCTGACCATCGACACTGAAGACTTCATGCGTGTGCTGTCGAGTATTCTGCAGGAGGCTTTGCCGCACCTGGAGCGTACGAACACGAAGCTGAACGTGCATACGAGCCATGAGAGCATCATGGTGGATATGGACCGTGTGCGTATTGAGCGTGTGCTGCGTAACCTGCTGTACAACGCGATTGAGCACGGCGAGTCCCGACCGATTGATGTGTACGTGGGTGCGAACGCCACGAACCTGGGCGTTGCGGTGCGTGACCACGGTATTGGTCTGTCTGAGGATGAGGCCGTTCAGGTGTTCAACCGTTTCTGGCGTGCTGATACTTCGCGTAAGCGTACCCTGGGCGGTACCGGTCTGGGTCTGTCGATTGCTGCTGAGGATGTGCGTCTGCACGGCGGCACGATTGAGGCGTGGGGCGAGAAGGGCCGCGGTGCCTGCTTCACGATGAACCTGCCGCTGATTCATGGTGCACCTTTGGGTGAGTCGCCGGTTCTTGTGACGGGTGAACCTGAGGTAACTTCGCATCATTCGGCAACCGCGAAGGATACGCTGCCCAATATCGCTCCTCGTGTGAACATTGGGGATGACCTCTAACGGTTGGTAGGGGAGAGGCTCCGATTTCTGCCGTAGAGCGGGGGATTGGGGCCGGTGCGATTGTATTTGCGCTTATCCTTACGCATATCCTTGCGTATTTGCACTGTTAACCCAGTACAATCAATGCAGGTGTATTTTCACAGCGTTGTTATTTCGCTGTGGTGCTCTTTTCACCGCGCTGCGATGGCTTGCAGCGTTAGCTGGTGATTGTTTGTCTTTGTTCGTAGAGGAAGGTTAAGGCCTCCATGTCTCACAGGGCTATTGTTTCTCGACGCGCCGCGCTGTCTTGGGGCGCGGTGTCTTTGGCGACGCTCGTGAGCTCTTGCGCGGGTCTTCCCACGAACGATCGAGTGACTCAGCACAGCAGCGGTCTGGATGTGAAGAACGCTAATACTTCTCCGGCGCGTGCACCGGGCCCGCTGGCCGGCGCTACCCCTGAGGCGATTATTGAGGGGTTCGTGCGTGCTGGCGTGGATAGCATCGAGAATTATGCTGTGGCGCGCCAGTATTTGAGCTCTTCTTTTGCGGGCCGGTGGAATCCTGTAGGTACGACTCGTGTGTACCGTAATACGGTGCAGCCTCGCAGTGACGATAGTGGAACTGCTGAGGGTACGTATCATGTGCGTTTTCAGCAGACGGCGACCGTGAATAGTCAGGGTATTACGAGCACCTTCCCGGAGGCTCAGACTGAGA
>CALGXU010000287.1 GCA_937935205.1 uncultured Rothia sp. | reverse complement strand
CCGCGACTAGCATGGGTTAACTCGGGTAGTTTTCTTTACTACCTTCTTCAACTATACGAAGTAGGTCCAACACCGCCTCGGTGCTTATCACCATGAGTTTCGGGTACCCATCTCCATCACTTACCGTGCTGAATCCATAGCGCCCGTGGTAGTACTTTTCGAGTTCCTTGTTCTGCACGTGTAAGCAAAGGAAGCGGCTTCCAGAGATACCAACCACATCACGATATTTACGGAAGACCTCCAGCATGAGTAATTCCCCCATGCCTTTGCCCTGGTCATCAGTACGTAGGGCGAATTTTCCTAAAAGGTGTGCGGGATGGGTCTGGCTCGGCTCAATGCCAGAGCGCAGACGCTTCGTGAGGGACCCACCTGTAATCTGGTAACCACTTAGCGTAAAGTATCCAATCACGTCCTCCGGATCATCTGCGTCCCCCATGATCCATACGACGCTCCGGTGGAGTTTCTGGTACTCCCGGGCTTTGGTTTGCAGCCAGTCGCCTAATTCGGTGCCTTCTCCCGAGCTCGTGGTAGTCTCAAAAAATCCCAGGTAGTGTTCCTCGTCAAGCTTTCTAACGGAGTAGTTCATGACGCTCGTCTGTTAGTTACCTCGCGCCATGAGACGCTCAAGGAAGGGGGTGTGTGCGACGACCGGAACGGCCTCTAGACGTGCCCACTCGCTATCGGTAAGACGCTCAACAAGGGGATCAGGTAGCTGGGCACGCAGGGCTTCAGGAATATCGCGCTTCAAGGCAAAGTAATCAATAATATCCGTTGCTTCCAGAGGAGCGCGTCGGGAGCCTTCGCTACGTGATTCCCAAGCATCCTGCCAAACCTGCTCTTCATGGGTCATATCAACCAGTTCCCAACACGAGAATTTCCCGTAGTACCCCCAAACGGCTTCAATAATCTGGATGTAGTAGGGATCTTCAGGCTGAGGCTCATCCTCCAAAAGTTCCCGACCCAGCTCTAAGATATCGCGGTCAACATCGAACCGACGAGCGTGAGCGGTCAGCAACTCACCCACCACGGGCCCCTTGGGCATTGCGTAGAAAGACTGCTCGAAAAGCCGCGAACCGGTCAGGTGAGCGTACCACCCGTAGGTGTAGAAGACCAGCTTCTGCAGGGTGAGCGTCGGCAGGCTCTCCTGGCCAGAGACCTTTAGGATGTCAAGTGAGACATCAAAAACAGAGCGCATGGTTTTCACATCCTTTCGGTACTGAAGTTCAAAAATATCAGATAATCTGGGCGGTGTGCCCTGCCAGCCGTCCGTTTATATTTAGCGTACACCAATTGATATTTTGGTGTATATGTACTCGTCATTTCCATGTCGTCCGTCTCAGAAAGGACCATCGGACGTGCGGGGTTAGCGGGAGCCTTTGCCTATCGGGAACGCGGCGCCCGCTGGCAGTGCGGGCAACGGTAGGACGAGCGGTTCTGGAACGGTTCGCGCACCATCAGGGAGGTGCGGCCCGCCTCCGCGCAACGGTGGCAGGGCTGCCCGGCACGACCGTAGGCGTTCAGCGAGCGCTCAAAGTAGCCCGATTCGCCGAGCACATTCACGTACAGGGCGTCGAAGCTTGTGCCGCCCGCCGCCAGGGACTCGCGCAGCACCTGCGTGACCGCCTCCAGCAGTTCGCGGGTTTGCGCGGCGCTGAGGGTGCGTGCGGGCTTCGCGTAGTGCAACCGCGCACGCCACAGCGCCTCGTCGGCGTAGATATTGCCCACCCCGGAGATGACCGACTGGTCCAGCAGCACCTTCTTAATGCCGCTGGAGGTGCGCAGGAACTTTCGGCGCACCGCCGCGGGGTCGAAGAACTCATCCAGCGGGTCGCGGGCGATGTGCTTGACTGCCTCGGGTACGAGAAAACGCTCGGGTACGGCACTAAAATCGGTGCCGCCTTCGGATGCTACTTCACCCGGCACTGCTTCATTCGTTGCAACCGCCGCGGGTACGTCCGGTACCAGCGGGCTGAGGAACATACCGCCGAAGATGCGCTGATCCACGAAGAGCAAGCGCTGGGCAGCGCTTGCCCGGTTGGTGCTCGCCGCACTCTCCGAATTTCCCGCCGGTCCTAGCTCGAGTGCCACGCGCAGGTGCCGCGGCTGCTCATCAAACGCCGCACGAGCCCCCAAGTCATTACCTGAGTTGCTGTCCGATTCGCCGCCCAGCTCATCGCGCACGAGCAGCTGACCGCTCATGCCCAGATGCACCACGAGCGCCTCGTCGGCAAGCGTGCCGTCCGCCTCGCTCAGGGTCAGCCACAGGTACTTGCCGCGGCGGTAGGTACCGCGCAGCGCCCTGCCGGTCAGTGCCGCCTCAAAGTGGGCGGGGCCTGGCAGGTGTCTGCGTAGCGAACGCGCATCCAGCACTCGCACCGCCCGTACGGGGCGGCCCACCGAGTGCTCGGCTAGACCTGCGCGAACGGTTTCTACCTCGGGCAGTTCGGGCATGAATTACTCCAATCAGCGGGGCTCAACAGGCGCGGGCTCAATAGGCACCGACTCAGCTGGGATGCCCCGTCGAGAAACCTAGACAGTGCGCCAGGCAAGCACCCTACACCAGAACGCGGTACGCCTGCTCAGCGGCAAGGCGCTCCGCCTCCTTCTTGCTCGGGCCCACGCCGGTGCCCGTCTTCTGGTTCGCCACGATTGCAACCGCGGTGTACACGCGCGCGTGGTCGGGGCCTTCGCCGGTGACTTCATAGCTGACGTCTCCCCAACCGCGGGCGGTGGCGAGGTTCAGTAGGTCGGTCTTCCAGTCGCGTCCAGAGTTCAGGACCTTCTCATCATCGAGCAGCGGCGCAATCAGGCGCAGAACCAGCTCGCGGGCCGCCTCGCGACCGCACTGCAGGTAGGTCAGGCCGAAAATCGCCTCCATGGTGTCGGCAAGGATCGAGTCCTTATCGGCGCCGCCGGTGTGAATCTCGCCCTTACCGAGCAGGATGTACCGGCCCAGATCCAGGTCACGTGCCACCTTCGCCAACGCCACCGTCGACACCACCACGTGGTGCAACTTCACGAGCTCCCCCTCGGGCAGCTCGGGGTAGCGTCGGTACACTTCTTCAGCGATCGCCAGGGAAAGCACCGAATCGCCCAGGAACTCCAGGCGCTCGTTATGCTCCACCCCGGGGTTCTCGAAGGCGTAGGAGCGGTGGGTTAGGGATAGCAAAAACGTCTCGGCGTCGATATCGACCCCGAGACGTTTACGCAACTCCCTAGTATCAACACTAGGAAATTCAGTCATAAGGATTCACCGCTTCTTAGGCGTCTGCAACCTTACGGCCCTTGTACTCCAGGAACAGGGCGTTGCCTGCAGCGTCGGTTACAACCTTTGCCTGGTGGGGCAGGCTGTAGGTCACGCGACCGTTTTCAACGGTCTTAACCAGCTGGGGCACGGATGCCTTCCACTGGGAACGGCGTGCGCGGGTGTTAGCGCGGGACATCTTGCGCTTGGGAACAGCCACAGCTATCTCACAATCTCTAGTAACAACAATTTAGTTTTCGGTATCTGCACCGAGCAGGCCCTGTAGGGCCGACCAGCGCGGATCCAACACCTCGTGATGATGCCCGGGGTCATCCTCCAGGCGCGCACCGCAATCGGCGCACAGACCCTGGCAGGTGTCCCTACAAACAGGCTGGAACGGCAGTTGAAGGATTACTGCGTCCCGCAGAGCCGGTTCAAGGTCGATGGAATCATCCTCAACGGCGTACTGCTCATCTACTTCATCTTCGGGGCCGCCAGCCGGGGCCTTCTCAAAGACGAAAAGCTCTTGAATATTGGCCGACATCTCGTAATCAATCGGATCCAAGCAGAGGCTACACTCGCCGTGTACATCCACAACGACGGAGCCGGTAACTAGGATACCATCAACAACAGACTCCATACGAATATCGAGGTCAATATCCGAACCCTCTTCCACGCCGATGAGCGTGTTACCCAGGTCTGCCGGTGCGGGCAGAACCTCAGTGAGAGTTTCCATGGTGCCGGGGCGGTGAATCAGGTTAGTGACCGATACCACCAGCGGCGATGCGTCTGCACGTGAAATGGCGTTTCTCCTTACGAAATGTATAAACCAAAGTCCCATTTTAGGGGTGGTTCGCGCGGTTAATCAAGATTAAGGCTCTTTTAAATCCAATTAAGTGGCGCTCACCTCTTAAATATCCCCTTAAGGAGGCGCCGCGCGGCACTTAATCGGTCGGTCGAGGCTACTCCACAGGTAGTTAAGCGGTAGTTAAGCGCCCGGTCGGCGCTGCGGGTTGCCCAGTCAATGACAGTTTGTCTTGCCTGTTGAGTGTGTCAGGCATGCCGGGCGTGTCGGGTGGGTGCGCACCCGGGTTGTCCGGGTTGATGAGGCGCTTTAGGCGTTTTAGGCGTTTTTCAGGGCGCGGGCGACCGCCTCCGGCACGAAGGGAGTCACGTCACCACCCAGCGACGCCACCTCACGAATAATCGTGGACGACACCGCACCGTAGCGATCCTCACCAGCCAAGAACACCGTCTCAACCTGCGCCAGGTGGCGGTTCATGCTCGCCATCGGAGCCTCATAGCTGTAGTCCGTCGCCGAACGCAGACCCTTCACCAGCACCTTCGCGCCACGCTCCGCCGCGTACTCGGCAAGCAGCACGCCCGGCGGAATCGGCTCCACGCTCACACCCTTAATGCCGAGCTCCTGCAGAGACTCACGCACCAGCTGCACACGCTCCTCCAGGGAGAAACGGTACTTCTTGGAGCTATTGTGCGCCACGCCCACAATCACCTCGTCAAAGAGCTGAGCGGCGCGGGCAATGATTTCCAGGTGGCCGTGGTGCACGGGGTCAAAAGATCCGGGGCAGAGGGCAATCATGGCGGTCCCTTCACGAATAAATATCAGAGGTTGGAATGGCTAGATGCGGGCGAATTTAGGATGCGGGCGAGCGCAGGCTGAGGCGGAAAGGCTAGGTGGAAAGATGAGGCGGCAGTCTTAGGCGGCGAGCTCTTCAACGTCCTCGCCAGATTCGTTGCCGAACTCGTCGCCCGCCTGCTCCTCCACCTCGTCAGGCTCCACATAGTAGAGAACCGTCTCGCCGTGCTGACGGGTCGAAAAACAGTACAGCCCCTCGCCCCACACCGGCTCCGCATCGCGCGAAGAACGCTCCACCACGACCACGGCACCCTCGGCAAGCTTGGGGGTGAGCGCCTCCAGTAGCTCGCTGACCTGCTCGTTCGGCATGGCGTAGGGCGGGTCAACAAACACCAGATCCCACGGGCCGGAGGCGGACTTCACGTAGGTCAGCGCCTGAGACTGTTGCACGCGCGCCGCAGAACCAGTAGTGCTTCGGCCCATCGCCTTCTCCACTGCGGCAACGTTCTTGCGAATCACCGCAACAGCCTTCGGGTACGTATCCAGCAGAGTCACGGAGGCGGCACCGCGAGAGAGCGCCTCGCAACCCAGCGCGCCCGAGCCGCCAAAAGCATCCAGCACGCGGGCGCCACGAATAATATCGTAGCTCTCCAGCTTGGAGAAGAGGGATTCCTTCACCCGGTCGGTGGTGGGGCGAGTATTATCCCCCGGAACCGAGGCAAGGCGAACGCCTCCGGCAGCACCGGAAATAATACGGCTCATAGGGTCTCTCCTCTAACTAGTGCGGTGTGTTCAAGTCACGGTTTCAGCGGGTGCTGGGCTGGGTAGGTGCTGGGCAGGCGGCGGGCGGGGCGGGCGGAGCGTTCTGCCTCAGCGTTCTGCCTCGTGGGGCGCTTATCCCCTGCCGAGGAACGCCTCACGGTCAGCGTCCAGGGCGCGGTCAATCGTACGCGCCAGCGACGGATGCTTAGCCAGCGTCGGGTCCTTCTCCACCACCGAGCGGGCATCCTCGCGGGCACGCTCAATAATGTCAGCATCGGCAAGCGCCCGCAAGAACCGCAGGGTGCTCTTCGATCCCGATTGTGCAGCACCCAGAATATCACCCTCGCGGCGCTGCGCCAGGTCGATGCGGGAGAGCTCAAAGCCGTCCGTGGTGGAGGCAACCGCATCCAGGCGCTCGCGGGACACGCCGCCCTCCTCCTGGCGGGTCACCAACAGGCAGGTGCCCGCGTAGCCGCCGCGGCCCACACGACCGCGCAGCTGGTGCAGGCCCGAGATGCCGAAGCGGTCGGCGTCCATGATGATCATGAGCGTGGCGTTCGGGACGTTCACGCCCACCTCGATGACGGTGGTGCTGATGAGCAGGTCAATTTCGCCGCGCTCGAAGGCGGTCATGACGGCGGTCTTCTCGGCCGGATCCATGCGGCCGTGCAGGGTGCCGATGCGCACGCCGACGAGGGAATCCTCGGCGCTCAGGTAGGAGTACATTGAGGCCACGGAGGTCAGCTGCACCTTGCCGTCGCTGCTGGCGTTACCTCCCTGGCCGAAATAGCCCTGGGCCGAGTTGCCCGCGCCGGTTCCCGCACCGTTCAGACTGGATGCGCCAAAGAACGCGGCGCCCTCCTCCAGACTGTCGCCGTCCTCCCCGATTTTGGGCACAACAACATACACCTGATGGCCCGCGTCAATTTCTTCGCGGGCGCGCCTCCACAGCCGGGACGCCCAGGCGGGCTTCTCGGCAAGGGGCACCACGTGCGTTGAGATTTTCTGGCGGCCGGCGGGCAGGGTGTCGAGCACGGACACGTCCAGGTCACCGAATACGGTCATGGCGACGGTACGCGGAATGGGCGTTGCGGTCATGACCAGGCGGTGCGGCAGAGCGCCGTCGGTGCCGCGCAGACCGTCGCGCTGCTCCACGCCGAAGCGGTGCTGCTCATCCACGACGACCAGACCCAAGTCGTGGAAGCTCACCTCGTCGGAGAGCAGGGCGTGGGTGCCAATCACGATCTGGGCGGTGCCGTCGGCGAGCTCCTGCAGTACCTTACGCTTGGCGCGGGCACCCATGGAGGCGGTCAGCAGGCGCACGCGCACACGGCCGGGTTCCTCGCTCCCCGCAGGGATTCCCTCTGCAGATTCGTCAGCATCAGTGTCTTCGGGCGCCGCCATATCCCCCAGGATGTCCAGCACCGAACGCAGATGCTGCTCGGCAAGCACCTCGGTCGGGGCGAGCATCGCTGACTGACCGCCCGCATCGGCAACCTGCAGCATGGCGCGCAGAGCCACCACGGTCTTACCGGAACCCACATCACCCTGCAGCAGGCGGTTCATGGGCGATTCGCTCGACAGATCGGCGGCAATCTCAGCGCCCACCTTCTGCTGCCC
>CALGXU010000286.1 GCA_937935205.1 uncultured Rothia sp. | reverse complement strand
ACCGCTGCAAACAAGAAGTCCGGTCTTGCTACGCTGGTAAATAAGGCTTTCTAAAACTTGCGGGGTACGTGAGTACCTCTCTGGTTTAAGGGCAGAGACCCCCTGTGTTCCCCCTCCTCTAAGGGGAACGCAGGGGGTTTCTTTTTTCGTGTATACTTGGACTCAAGGAGTTAAACGACCCCTCTGAAACCCTGAGCCTCACCTATTACCTATTGGTGTGGCAATAATGCTCGGGCGGCCGCGGCTTTATGCTTCGGTCTAAAGGACCGTTCGGGGGCGTCACTGGCTAACTCCTTATAACTTTTGTGAAAGGCATCCTGCTAAGGTGGCGGGGTGCCTTTTGCTATGCCCGCACGCCGTGGTTTTATGACGCCCAGATTTCGGGGAGGCGCCCGCCCGGTGACGAAACCGCTTGCAGGTTGCGCGGGAGCCCGTATAGTGGGAACTATTGGCGGTACTGCACACCGCCCGCGCCCATCGTGAGCACCCTAAGCGGCGTTGCACGTAGCGCCGGGGAAACGCGAGTGCGCCACCGATACACACCACACAACCACCGACCACGAGCTAAGGACAACGATGAGCCAGCCGAACTTCCCTCCCGCCCGACTCTTTGACGCTTTCGCCAAGCCCGCCTCCACAGAACAGCCCGCGAAGAAGGGCCTGCTCGGCAAGCTGCGCCTGAGCGAATCCTCCGAGGAAGACAACTACACGACCGTCATGCTGGTCGGTTTCAACTCCGCGAAGGAACCCCCGGGCAACGGTGAGGACGCCCTCGACGTGATTCACCGCGCGTTCGACCCGTGCGATGAGAGCCCCGGCTTCGACATGGACGACTTCTACGACTATGCCTCCGTCGCCCCGCAGCTGCTGAACAATGACGACTCCGAATCCACGGTTCTGGTGTGGCCCAAGATGTTCTACAACATGGTCACCATCCCGGAGCGCCGCCTGCGCCTGCTCGTAGTGACCGGCCCCGCCCCGAGCCTGTGCCTGCAGCGGTTCATGACCCGCTTCTTCAAGTACGTGAAGAAGCTCCACGTGGACCACGCGATCTTCGTTGAGACCTTTGAGGATCAGGTGGCGCACATCCGCCCGTACCCGTACACGCTGACCACTCACGACGAGAAGCTGGCGGCAATCCCCGGTATTCTGCACGAGTATTTCACCGGTTCCACCTCGGTGACGATGGCGATGTCTGCGCTCGCCGCTGAGCACGGCCTGTCCTCCTCGGTCATGCTGCGTATGAGCATCCCGGGGTACCTGAGCTTTGACCAGCAGAACCCGCGTGCAGTCGTGAGCCTGATCGAGGCGCTGGAAGTCATCCTCGGCATCAAGGTCGAATCGGAGGAGTACGACCGCCTGCGCGCCCACGCTGATGAGTGGGAGGCGGAGCTCGCCGAAGAAATGGCGAAGGACTACGAGAAGGTTGAGCTGGTGCGTGAGATTGAGCAGAAGATGGATTCGACTCTGCGCACTGTCTCCGGTGAGGTGATTGCCGAGGATATTGAGGGCTACCTGGATTCCCTCAGCGGCTCCTCCGGGACCGAGAATCCTGCCGAGGATGGTACGGATTCCGTGGAGGATTCTTCGGAACGTTAGGTCCGTTCGCACATATGGCGCGGGTATGGGAAAATGATAGGTAACTATGCCCATACCCGCAGCCAGCATCTCGAAAGGATGATGTGATTGGCACCCATGTCGAAGAACCCGCCCGTTCCGGCGGCGACCGACCCCGCGATTATTCGCAACTTCTGCATTATCGCCCACATTGACCACGGTAAGTCCACCCTCGCAGACCGCATGCTGCAGGCCACCGGCGTGGTTGCCCCGCGCGACATGAAGGCGCAGTACCTGGACCGCATGGACATTGAACGTGAACGCGGTATCACCATTAAGTCCCAGGCTGTGCGCATGCCCTGGGACGTTGACGGCACCTCCTACGCGCTGAACATGATTGACACCCCCGGCCACGTGGACTTCACCTATGAGGTGTCCCGCTCCCTGGCTGCGTGTGAGGGTGCGCTTCTGCTCGTGGACGCCGCCCAGGGTATTGAGGCTCAGACCCTGGCGAACCTGTACCTGGCGATGGAGAACGACCTGACCATCATCCCGGTGCTGAACAAGATTGACCTTCCCGCGGCTCAGCCCGATAAGTACGCTGAGGAGCTGGCGAACCTGATTGGTTGCGAGCCGGACGAGGTTCTGCGCGTATCGGGTAAGACCGGTGAGGGTGTTGAGGCTCTGCTGGACCGTATTGTGGAGGCGATTCCCGCCCCTCAGGGTGACGCATCCGCCCCGGCGCGTGCCATGATTTTTGACTCGGTGTACGACTCGTACCGCGGCGTGGTCACCTATGTGCGTGTTGTGGACGGCAGCCTGCAGCCGCGTCAGAAGATTAAGATGATGTCCACCGGCGCTGAGCATGACCTGCTTGAAATCGGTGTGATTTCTCCTGAGCCTGTCCCGTCGAAGGGCCTGGGCGTGGGCGAGGTGGGTTACCTCATTACCGGCGTGAAGGACGTCCGTCAGTCCCGTGTGGGTGATACCGTCACCTCCGCCGCGAAGCCTGCGCAGGAGTCCCTGGGCGGTTACGAGGACCCCAAGCCGATGGTGTTCTCTGGCCTGTTCCCGATTGATGGTTCGGACTACCCGGCGCTGCGTGACGCGCTGGATAAGCTGAAGCTTAACGACGCCGCGCTGATTTACGAGCCGGAAACTTCTGCCGCTCTGGGCTTCGGTTTCCGCTGTGGCTTCCTGGGTCTGCTGCACCTGGAGATTGTGCGTGAGCGCCTGGAACGCGAGTTCAACCTGGACCTGATTTCGACCGCACCGAACGTTATTTACGACGTGGTGGATGAGGCTGGCAACGCTAAGCGCGTGACCAACCCGAGCGAATTCCCCGAGGGTAAGGTTGCAACGATTCGCGAGCCCATGGTGGCGTGTACGATTATTGCCCCGAGCGAGTACATTGGCGCGATTATGGAGCTGTGCCAGGCTCGCCGCGGCCAGATCGGCGGCATGGATTACCTGTCCGAGGATCGTGTGGAGATGCGTTACCGCCTGCCCCTGGCGGAGATCGTGTTCGACTTCTTCGATCAGCTGAAGTCCCGTACCCGCGGTTACGCGTCGCTGGACTGGAAGTTCGACGGTGAGGAAGAGGCTGACCTGGTGAAGGTCGACATCCTGCTGCAGGGTGAGAAGGTGGATGCGTTCAGCGCCATTACTCACCGCGATAAGGCGTACTCGTACGGCCTGATGATGACTTCTAAGCTGCGTGAGCTGATTCCTCGCCAGCAGTTTGAGGTGCCGATTCAGGCGGCTATCGGTTCGCGTATTATTGCCCGCGAGAATATTCGTGCGATGCGTAAGGACGTTCTTTCGAAGTGTTACGGTGGCGATATTTCGCGTAAGCGTAAGCTGCTGGAGAAGCAGAAGGAAGGCAAGAAGCGCATGAAGATGGTCGGTCGTGTGGAGGTTCCTCAGGAAGCCTTCATTGCGGCACTGTCTTCGAGCGAGGAGAAGGAAAAGAAGAAGTAGCCTTTTCCGCTGCTGTAGCTTTTCCGGCTGTGTGCTGACCTGTTGATTGTGGAGAACCCGGCTGGTGCCTCGTGTACCGCCGGGTTCTCTGCGCCTCGGCTGTTGATATACCGTCTGTTGATACGCCGCCTGTCGATGCTACCCGCGTAGCCGCATGCGCGGTGCCCATATTTGATTCCCCCAACCTCTACACCTAGTTCCTCTACACCTAGTTCCAGGAGGCAGAATGCCCGCCCAGCCCACCGGCGCCCCCGCACCCCGCGACGGGCGCATCCCCGCCACCAGCGCGGCAGGATGCGAAACCCGCGACTTCAGCCTCTACGTACACATCCCCTTCTGCTCCGTACGCTGCGGCTACTGCGACTTCAACACCTACGCCACCGAAGACTTCGGCGACGGCATCGGCCTCGGCACCTACGCCGATGACGCCATCGCAGAAATCCTCTTCGCCGCCCGCACCCTCGAAACCTCCGGCGTCGCAAAACGCCCCATGCACACCGTCTTCTTCGGAGGCGGCACCCCCACCAAACTGCCCGCCCGCGACCTCGTACGCATCCTGCAAGCAGCCATCGACGTATTTGGCCTGGTCGAAGGCGCAGAAGTCACCACCGAAGCGAACCCCGACTCCGTCACCCGCGAAGACCTGCAAACCCTCAAAGACGGCGGCTTCACCCGCGTATCCTTCGGCATGCAGTCCGTCGTACCCGAAGTACTACAGGTGCTCGACCGCACCCACACGCCGTCGAACGTGCCGAAGGTCGTCGCCTGGGCTAAGGAGGTTGGCCTGCAGGTGTCCGTGGACCTGATTTACGGTTCGCCGGGGGAGAGTCTGCAACAGTGGGAGCGCAGCGTGCGCGCCGCAATCTCTTACGAACCGGACCATATTTCTGCCTACTCGCTGATTGTGGAGGACGGCACCAAGCTTGCCGCGCAGATTCGCCGCGGCGAATACACCATGCCCGATGAGGACCTCATGGCGGACATGTACCTGCTCGCCGAGGAGCTACTCACCGAAGCCGGCTACAACTGGTACGAAGTCTCCAACTATTCGCGCAGCGAGGACACCCGCAGCGACCACAACCTTGCCTACTGGCGCAACCAGGACTGGTGGGGCATCGGCCCCGGCGCGCACTCGCACGTGAACGGTACCCGCTGGTGGAACGTGAAGCACCCGGTGCCCTACGCGCAGAAGGTGCGTGCGGGGGAGTCCCCGGCGGCGGCACGTGAGGTGCTGGACACCGCCACTCGTGCTTTTGAGACGATTATGCTCATGATCCGTGTGCGTGAGGGCCTGGCGATGCGCGAGCTACTCGCCGTGCACGATGAGGCGCAGCTGGGCGCCTCCCTGCGTTGGCTGGTTTCTCAAGCTCTGATTGAGCCTGATGCTTTAACCTCTCAGGCTGAACCTGACCCTGAAGCCCACGTGCGCCTGACCCTCAAGGGTCGCCTGCTGGGGGATGCGGTGACCCGTGAGCTGCTCCCGGATGTCTCGGAGGAGCATGAGGAGCACTAAGAAATACCGCGTGATAAGGGGCTTTTCAGCTGGAGCTGTGCCCTGAGTCGGTTCGGTCGCAGCTTTGCTAACACCCTGACCATGCCGTAGCCTGCGCACGGCGTACACCCCGGTATTGCCGTAATATTTCGGTGATTTCGGGGTGTTTTTGTGGGTTCAGAAAAATTTTTAAAAAAATTTTCGGGGCTTTTTGGAGGAGTGCCAGGGGAGTACTAAACCTTACACAGGCGTGCTAATTGTTCGCATTTGTGCTGGACTAGCTAAAAGAATTTTCCACTCTTTCACGCCGCTTTTGGGGGGCGTATTTTTCGAATACTTTCCTGAGAAAAATTTTTCCAAAACACCCAATTTCAAGTTGTGGTTGAAGGTTACGCTGTGCCATAATAGGTCATGGCAGGACGGTATATGTCTAACAGCGTGTTCTCGTCTTTGCTGAAGTTGAGTGAATACGGTTGTGGGCTCCTGGTAACAGGGGCCCACGATCGTTTAACAACGATTACCTACAGCACCATTCGGTAGAGTTTGCAACAGTTCATGCACACTGGGCAAAGAAGCCCCAAAAGAAAAGCCCTGACAGAAAAGCGCCCGGAAGCAAAGCTCCCGCAGGGTAGCGCCTCCGCCAGTAGCCTCTAAAGCAGCAGTACTTAAACACGGAACGCCCCGCACACAACGTGCGGGGCGTTCAGCGTAAAAGCTATCAGCGCGGTTCTGAGACCACGTAATTCTGAGGCCGTGCGGTTTTTAGGACTCTGCAGAGTCTGCGTTCTCGGTGGAGTAGAAGCGGTCCAGCAGGCGCGGGTTAAGGCGGTAGCTGTACGGCTCGCCGCGGTTCACCTCAATGCCGGCACGCAGCGACGCAATAGCCATGAACAGCCACACGAGCGCACCCAGAACCATGGCAATGTTGCCCATGCCGGGCAGGAACGACACAACCCACAGCGCCACCAGAGCAATGGAGGGCAGGAGGGTGAAGTTCATTGCCTCGCGAGCTTCCTGCTCCGCGAAGGGCGCATTATTGCGGCTGACGTAGAAAACCGCAGCGGAAGGGATGATGCCGAGAATACCGCCGAAATGCGCGAGAGTCGCACGGTTGCGGTCCTGAATCACGCTAATCTTACGGGTTTTCTGAGGCCCGGTTGCCGGGCGAACATCGTTAGTCACGAAAATCCTGGTTCGATAGAAGTTTCTTGTGGCGATCACCTAAGCCGGTGGAAATACCCTCCGAAGAGGCAAATCGTTTGAGCGGTGGTGACCTAAGAGTGTAGTGATGGTGCAACATAAACCCACAGGGGCAATGCCACACGCTCAACCATTGTACCGCTTGAGCGGGCAAAACCCACAGGATAATGCCTTCGAGGGAAAGGTTCTGAGCAAACTCACACCTGCGCCCGCAGCCGTGGGTGGACTAACGGGTTGCGGGTGCGGTTAGGCACCCGGCTCCGTCAGAAAATCAATGAGCGATTCGACCGGGCCGAGTAGCGTCGGATCCAGGTCAGCATAGGAGTCAACGCGGGAGAGGATGTGCTTCCACGCCTGCGCCACATCCGCCTGCGTTTCGTGCGGCTGACCCAGACGACGCAGCGTGCCCTTCTTGAAGTCCTCACCGCGCGGCACCTGCGGCCACGCTTTCAAACCCAGCACCGAGGGCTTGACTGCCTGCCAAATATCGATGAACGGGTGACCCACAATCTTCACGTGCCCGGCGGCACCCGGCACAGCCAATGCCTCCGCAACAATGCGCTGCTCCTTCGTGCCCTCAATCAGGTGGTCGACCAGAATACCCAGGCGGCGGCCCGGGCCCGGCGCGAACTCACGAATGGCACCGGCGAGATCATCCACGCCGTGCAGCGGCTCCACAACAATGCCCTCAACGCGCAGATCGTGGCCCCAGACCTTCTCCACGAGCTCGGCGTCATGCAGACCCTCAACCCAGATGCGGGAGGCGCGCGCCACCTTAGCCGGGGCGTTCTTCACCGCAATAGAACCGGAGCGAGAAATCGTGCGTTTCGGCTCCTTCGCGGCCACCGGGGCGACAATCTCAACGGGCTCACCCTCAATCAGGTAGCCCGGACCCAGCGGAAAATTCTTTACGCGGCCCTTCGCATCCTCAAGTCCGAAGAACAGAGCGCCACCGATGCGCTCAGCCTTCACGACCTCAC
>CALGXU010000285.1 GCA_937935205.1 uncultured Rothia sp. | reverse complement strand
AGGAAGAACAGCCCACCTACATTCGTATCTCTACCGAAGCGGGTAACGCCGTGTACGGAAGCAAGCTACACCGCGAGCTCGAGGAGAAGTGGAAGCAGTGCGTCTCCGACCGCGGTCTCACCCCGCGCTCGGCTGGATCCGTCGCCGAGGAAACTCCGATGTTTGATCAGATGATGAAGAACGGAGGACCGAACGCGCCCGCCTCCGAAGAAGAGATTCGCATCGCCACCATCCAGGCCGAATGTAACCAGCAGGTCGGCATGAGCCAGCAGCTCTACGACTTGGAAGCCCAGTACCAGATGCCGCTCATCCGCAAGCACCAGTCACAGCTTGAACAGGAGCGCCAAGCCGACCGCGACCGCGACGAGAAGTTCAAGCAGTACGTTCTGGAGCACCAGTAAACCGGGGCGCTAAAAGACAGCGCAAAAACAGTTTAGAAAGACACCGCCATGACCACTCACACGAAAAACCAAAACAGCGGGCACCGCTTCAGCGAGCGCATCGCCCGACCCCGCGTGCTCCTGCTGCTGGCAATCCTCGCCATCGGCTCGCTCATGCTGTCCTTCTACCTGGGCACCCGCTACGCCGCCACGGGCCCCGACCCGGCCGTGCAGGCGAAAACCGTGATTCCGGTCTGGGCGAAGGTTGAAGAACGAACCGTCAGCGAGGGCCTCGCCATTGCCGGAACCACCAAGGCTGGAGAGACCGCCCCGATTAGCGCACGCACCAACGGTGAGCCGGTGCTCGTCTACCAGAACCAGAAGCCCGGTAACGTGCTCAAGGCCGGTGACTTCATCGGCATTATTGGCGCCGACCCCGTCTTCGTGCTGGAAGGGCCGCTGCCGCTGTACCGCGACCTCAACCTGGGCGATAACGGCGACGACGTGCTCGCCTTCCAGAAGGCGCTGAACTCCGCCGGGTACTCCACCGTGCAGAGCGGCACCGTCACCGAAGACACCCTCGACGCCGTCACGCGCCTGCACCGCGCACACCTGACCGGCGTGCCCAGCGAGGGGGTCACCACCATTGCCCGAAGCAACTACGCGATTCTGCCCGCAGGTAGCCACACCGTCACCGCAGTTGCCGCGGTCGGTCAGCTCATTAACGACGGCACCCCCATCGCGAGCGTAGAAACCAGCGAACCCTACGTGGAATCCAGCGTTGAGCTCTCCGTTGCCAATAAGCTCAAGGTCGGCGACCGTGTTAGCCTGCGCACCTCCACCGGCAGCGTGGAAGGTACCATCACCAGCATTGGTGAACTGCAGAACGACCCCTCTAAGGGCGCGGCGAAGAGCGTACGCTTCAGCGCCGACGACCCGAGCAAACTCACTCCGGGTCAGAGCGCCTCCATCACCAGCAAGGGCAACACCTCAACTACCCTCGCGGTGCCGACTACCGCGGTACGCCAAGACTCCCAGGGCACCTACGTGCTTGTTGAAAAGGCCGGTAGCTCCACCTCGACCAGCAAGGATGCGCCCGCCACCGAACGAGTCAACGTTGAGGTTCTGCGCACCGCCGGCGGATACGCCGCAATCAACGCTAACCTCAGCACGGGACAGAAGGTGCTTGTCTCATGAGCCGCCGTAATAGAATCCCCGAGCGAGCCCCCGACGGCATGACGACCCCGCAGGGTAGGGGAGAAGCTGCCGGGCTCGACACTGTGCCTAACACCGATCCCAAGACCGCGCCCGCCATCGAAATGCGCGGCATTACCCGCATCTTTGAGGGGAGCGACCGACCCGTCCTCGATCACCTTGACTTGGTGGTCGAACGCGGCGAATTCCTCGCCATTATCGGCCCCTCCGGATCCGGTAAATCCACCCTGCTCAACGCCATTGGTCTGCTCGACACTCCCACCAGCGGAACCTACAGCCTCTTCGGCAAAAACACGGAAGGACTCAGCGACAGAGAACGCGACGAAATGCGCCGAGACCACCTCGGCTTCATCTTCCAATCCTCAAACATGCTGCTGGACGAAACCAGCACAACCAACGCCTCCATGGGCCTGCGCGTGCAGGGCGTACCCTACAGCGAGCGCCTGCAACGCACCGAAGAAACCCTAGAATTTCTGGGGTTGAGCGACCGCGCCAGCATCCGCACCCGCTACCTTTCCGGCGGTGAGAAGCAGCGTTGCGCCATTGCCCGCGCCCTCGCCACGCGCCCGCCGCTGATTCTCGCCGACGAGCCCACCGGCAACCTGGACAGCCACAATAGCGCCAAGGTCATTGAGATTCTGCAACGCATTAACGCGACCGGCTGTACCGTGCTAGTGATTACCCACGACCCGGAGGTTGCCGCCGCCGCCCGCCGCGTGATCCGCATTGAGGATGGGCGGCTGCACGAGCAGAGCCGCGCCGACTTGGCTACGGTGCCGGTCGCTGAGGTGCCGGTTGCCGAGGCTGTGCCGGTTGCAACGGATACCCCGGCAGAAGCCACGGTAGGTGCCCCCGCCCCGGTTGATGCCGCCGCAAGCCTTGCGCCGGGGGAGAAGCCCGCTACGCATCGCCGCGGAAGCTTCCTCACCGACGACAGCATCGAAGCAATCTCGGCACTCACCTCACGACCGCTACGCACCCTGCTGCTGGGCCTGTCCTTCGCCCTGGGCGTGGGCGGACTCATCAGCGCCTCCGGCATGAGCGAATCCGCCAGCTACCAGGTGAACCAGCGTCTGCTCGGCTCCGAACAATCCACGCTGTACATCAGCGACAGGGACAATGACCAGAACATGCTCGGAACCTACCGGCAGGGCGAATCCGCGCAGAACGTTGCCGACCGCATTAGCGCGCTGGACTACGTGAAGAACACCGGATTCGTCAGCAGCGTGGCACCCGCCGACGTGCGAATCACCCGGTTCAGCCCCTACGAGGATGAACCCAAAACGGCGATTGGTCTCAGCTCCACCTCGAAGACCAGGCTCGAGCAAATCGGTGCCCGCATGAACCCCGAAACCCTGCGTGCGCTCGAACAGATGAACGCGACCCTCACCCAGGAGAACGTTGCCGACCGTCAACGTGCCGAGCAGCTCTCGGGCGCTATCGTGTCGGTTTCTGCTGCCCGCGCCCTCGGCATTATTCCCGAAGATAAGGCGGCAGATAACGCCACAACCGAGCCCAGACCCGGCGAGCTACCCACCGTCGATTACGGCATTAAACTCGGTGGACTGCCGCAGGTGGCACCCGGTGTGAGTATCTGGGTGGACGGCCAGCTGATGCCGGTCGTCGGCCTCTTCGACCCAGGCAATAGCGGCTACGAATTCAGGAATACGGTCATTGTCTCGCCGGGCACACTTCAGCGCACCGGACGCGGCCAGGTGACCTACATTGCCGAAACCGAACGGGGCTACGGCAAGGCTGTCGCAAAGGCCATTCCGCTGACCCTCAAGCCCGCTGAACCCAGCCAAATCAACGTGGAAACCCCCTCCGACCTGCAGAGCCTGCGCGCGTCTATCGCCTCGGATCTGGGTCTGTACGTGGGTGTGCTCTCCGGTATTCTGCTGGTGCTCGCCTCCCTCTCGGCGGCAACCGCAATGTATCTGTCCGTGCAATCGCGCACCGCAGAGATTGCGCTGCGCCGCGCCATCGGATCAAGTAAATGGCTGATTGCCCGCATCTTCCTCATGGAGGGCGTCATGCTCGGCGTGCTCGGCGGTTCCATTGGCGCCTGCTCCGGCATGATTGCGACGATTATTCTTTCGCTCGTGCAGGGCTGGCAGGCGGTTCTCTCACCCGGATTCGTGGTGCTCGGCGTGGGCGTTGGCGCCCTTACCGGTCTGGTGTCTTCGGCGTACCCGGCGTGGGTGGCGTCCCGCAAGAGCCCGGCCGACGCGATGCGCGGCTAGAACTAGCGCTGGGTGAGGACCAGCCAATTATCCGAAACTTGACTGGTCAAATAGGTATTGGATAGCCCAACCCTTAAACTGATGGGAGGTAAAAACAGCAGAAGACTAAGGACAACACGTGAGTCGAACGCACACACCGCGTCATGCTGACAAACATCAGAACACTGAGGCACCAGAGGTGACCGAAGGAAAGCGCAACGACCGCGCTGACCGTCGCCCGCCTCTGGGCCCTGACGCCCGTAAAACCCTCAGCACGTTCGGTGTCATCACCGCCGTGCACACCCTCGCGACGGTGCTTTTCAGTGCCGCACTGGCTGTGATTATTGCCCGCGCGGCACACGCAGGTTTCGCCGCTGTTGCCGCCGAGCATGCGCGTCTCAAAGAGACCAGCGCCCCGGACGTGTACCGCGCCTACATTGAGTTCTCGGGCTCCGCGCAGGCGCAGCTGGAGGCGCACGGCGGCTGGCTACTCGGCCTCGGCGGGCTCTTCGGGGACGCAGACACCATCACCCCCGGCCTGATTGCGGTCGCCGTCATTGCCCTGCTCGTCCGCTCGGGCACCGACTACCTGCTGGCTGTGAGCGCGCAGCGTGCCGCCTCCGGAGCGAAGTCTCGGATTCGTTCCGCCCTGCTCAAGCGTGTGCTCGCCACCGGTGGCGCGGACACCCCCGAAGGTACCGGCGCGACCGCTGTGCTGCTGTCCCGTGGCTTGAACGCTCTGGATGACTACTACACCAAGACCCTGACCGCGTTCGTTTCCACTGCGGTTGTGCCGTTCATGCTCTGGGTCGTTGTGGCCTCCCTGGACTGGATGAGCGCAATGGTGCTCGCGTGCACCCTGCCGCTCATTCCGGTGTTCATGATCCTGATTGGTAAGAACACCCGCGACGAAACCGCAGAGGCTCAGGCTGAACTGCACCGCCTCTCCGACCATATTCTGGAGCTGGTGCGCGGCCTGCCCGTCATTATCGGTCTGGGCCGTGAACGCGCACAGACCCGCGCCATGAACGCCCTCGGCCAGCGTTACCGTGAACGCACCATGCAGACCCTGCGTAGCGCCTTCATGTCTTCGCTCGCCCTGGAGCTCATCACCACCATTTCGGTGGCGCTGATTGCTGTGCTGATTGGTGTGCGCCTGGTCAACGGCACCCTGGGCCTGGACACCGCAATTCTCGTGCTACTGCTGGCTCCCGAATGCTACCAGCCGCTGCGCGATGTGGGTGCCGCCTACCACCAGTCGGAGGACGGCGTTGCCGCCCTGCGTAGCGCCCAGAAGATTATTGATGCGCCCCTGCCCGCCGCCGCTGCGGACTCGACTGCGCAGGATTCGTCTGCACAGGAACTGGCAGCGCAGAAGGGCCAGCCTTCCACCATCGCTGTTGAGGACCTGTCGGTGAGCTACCCGGCGCGTCCTGCAGTGCTGACTAACCTGTCCCTGAATTTGGACCGTCGCGTTGCTACCGGCAACGGTGAACGCGGCGCGGTTATTGGCGTGATGGGTGAGTCCGGCTGTGGTAAGTCCACCCTGCTGAACGTGTTCTCCGGTGCCGTGCGTGAGGGTCTGGTGCCCACCGGCTCGGAGGAGCCCGTGCACGTGACCGGTAGCGTGCGTGGTCTGGGAACCACTCTGGTTATTCCGCAGTCGCCGGTCTTTACCGCGCCGACCGTGCAGACCGAAATGGCTCTCTACGCGCTGAGCACTACCGAGGCGGAGCGTGAGCGTGCAGCTGCTCTGCTCGGTGAAGCGATGGACTCCAAGAAGCTGTCCGTCACCGATGCCGAGTCCGCGTTGCTGGTTGGCCCGCTGGCTCAGCTGGGCATGGAGAAGCTCACCGCCCTTGAGCCCGGTGCCCTCAGTGCAGGTCAGGCGCGCCGCCTCGCCGTGGCGCGCACCCTGGCTCGTGCTGAGGCTATCTACCGTGCTGGCGGTGAGCAGACCGTGCTGACCGTCCTGGTGGATGAGCCGACCGCACACCTGGACGCCTACTCGGCATACCTGGTGACCCGTGCCCTGCACCGCCTGGCGGAACTTGGCGCAACCGTGCTGATTGTGACCCACGAGCAGGAGCTCGCCGCCGGCTGCGACACCCTCGTTCGTGCCGTGCAGACCGCTCGGGGCTACACCTGGACCGCCGAGGCGAACACCGCCCGCGTTGCGGTTCCCGCGCAAGCCCCCGCGCACCTGCTCAAGGATAGGGCAGAGTACGAGGCTGAAAGCACCGCCCCGGCGGTCGCCTCCGCAGCTGCCGAGGTCAAGGAAACCGAGCCTGCCGGCCTGTTCGCA
>CALGXU010000284.1 GCA_937935205.1 uncultured Rothia sp. | reverse complement strand
CGGCGCGCTGCGTGTACCCCAGCAGGCCGCCCCTGATGAGGATGAGCTGAACCAGGCGGAAGAGCAGGCATGGTGGGATTCGCTGACTGCGGAAGAGCAGCACAAGGCCGAGTCCCAGCATGAAGCTAATCTGCGCATGATTGAGGAACGTGAAGCCATCAATGATGAGCGTCAGGAGTTCTCCGATCGCATCTACAAGGATCTGTACAACGTGGATGCGATGCTGCAGCGGTTGCTTGAACGGGCAGAAGAAGTTGGAGACGAGGAGAACGCGCAGTGGTACCGTGAGAACAACGCCACGCTGAGCCTGGAGGAAAAGCTCGAGTTCGTAGCAGACGAGTACCGGAACCGCCCTGCACACTATGAGGCCGAGCTGCGCGCTACCAACCTCGTAACCCCCTTCGAGACCCTAACCAACTTGGTCCCGGTGGTGCCTCTGAGTGATGAAATGATCGCTGCAGCGGCAAGCTACAACCGAATCGCACTGAAGGCGGGCACCGAGGGCAAGTCCCTGGGCATCAAGCGCCGCCGTAGCGGCGGCTACTCGCTGACCAAGGCGCAGGAGAAGTACGTTCGTGAGCACCTGCTGAAGGCCTACACCCGCGGCGGTAAGGAAGGGTCGGCACAGATGCTCGTCGAAATCTACGAACCCACCGGCATGTGGCTGCTCGATCCGCGCGAGGATGGCGACGGCAACGGCTTCGACTGGGATACGGTAAACCTTGATGATTACCGTGCCGGCTTCCTTTTCCCGCTGGGTTCGAACATGCCCATTGGCGGTTTCGCGCCGCGCCGTGACCGCGTGGAGTTCTTGTGCCTGCTGCTGAAGAAGGGCATCATCACCCTTGATCAGTTCTGGGAGCGCCTGCGCAGCAACTCTTACATTTCCGACCGTGACGAGTTCTTCGAAGACGGCGCCAACTCGCTTGTGATGACTAAGCGCAACTGGCGCAACCTCGTACACAAGGCGAAGCTCAATGACACCGCGGAAGACCCCCAGATGATTCCTACCGACTGGGCGTTCGTTGATGCAGCTGATGAGCGTTTTGGCTTCTGGTCCCTCT
>CALGXU010000283.1 GCA_937935205.1 uncultured Rothia sp. | reverse complement strand
TGAAGATGCAGGTTACCCGCGACTGGACAGAAAGACCCCATGGAGCTTTACTGCAGCTTGGCATTGGTCTTTGGCATATAACGTACAGGATAGCCGGGAGACTGGGAGACCTACTCGCTAGAGTAGGAGGAGTCACCGTTGGGATACCGGCCTTTATATGCTAAGGATCTAACCGGAACATTAACAGTGTTCGGGACAGTACCAGGCGGGCAGTTTGACTGGGGCGGTCGCCTCCGAAAGAGCAACGGAGGCGTCCAAAGGTTCCCTCAGCGCGGACAGAAATCGCGCGAAGAGCATAAAGGCAGAAGGGAGCTTGACTGCGAGACTGACGGGTCGAGCAGGTACGAAAGTAGGGCTTAGTGATCCGGTGGAAAGAGAGTGGAATTGCCATCGCTCAACGGATAAAAGCTACCCTGGGGATAACAGGCTAATCTCTCCCAAGAGTCCATATCGACGGGGAGGTTTGGCACCTCGATGTCGGCTCATCACATCCTGGGGCTGAAGCAGGTCCCAAGGGTTGGGCTGTTCGCCCATTAAAGTGGTACGTGAGCTGGGTTCAGAACGTCGTGAGACAGTTCGGTCCATATCCATCGCGGGCGTAAGATACATGAGGGAGGCTGCTCCTAGTACGAGAGGACCGGAGTGGACGGACCAACGGTGTACCGGTTGTCCTGCCAAGGGCACGGCCGGGTAGCTGCGTCCGGAAGGGATAAACGCTGAAAGCATCTAAGCGTGAAGCCCGTCCCGAGATGAAGTATCTCATTCCTATAAGGAAGTAAGACCCCTTGAAGAAGACAAGGTTGATAGGCTGGATGTGGAAGCACAGCAATGTGTGCAGCTGACCAGCACTAATCGGTCGAGGGCTTGACTTATTCTAAGAAGGTATTGCCTAACAATTTGCTGACGTTTCTTCTGTGAAGTTTTGAGTGAGCAAGACTCATTCAACAAGATGCGGTGATGATGCCTGGACGGTTCCACCTGTTCCCATTCCGAACACAGTAGTTAAGCGTTCATAGGCCGAGGGTACTTCGTTGGAGACGACGTGGGAGAGTAGGTAGTTGCCGCAAAAGAAAAGCTCGTGATGTTTCACGGGCTTTTTTCTTTTCCTTAAATTGAAAATCATAGTTGCTATTGAAGAAGAATACTGATAAAATG
>CALGXU010000282.1 GCA_937935205.1 uncultured Rothia sp. | reverse complement strand
AACCCATAAAGATTTCCAAAGTTTGAAGGTTACACCCCCGCACCCAAGCCCGCTGCGCCCAAGCCGTTGCGTCCGACCCCGGCGCTGTTCGGTAAGGTTCAGGTTGCCGCACCCGCAGAATCTGTGGCCGAGGAAATTGCGGCGGTGGACTCCGCAGAAGCTGCTGCCGAGGCTGAGGCTCGCGTTGCATCTGAAGCTGAGATGGATGCCGAGCTTGAGGCTGTTGCGCTTGAGGAATCCTTCCGCATCCACCCGCAGCAGGTGCGTGAAATGCACGAGAACTTCGCGGAACGCTCCCGCCCCATCGTGCTTATCGGCCCCATGGCGGCAGGTAAGACCTACATTGGTACGCACCTGGCGCGTTTCTACGGCTACGAGTTCCTCGACGCCGACCAGCTCATCGTGGAACGCTACGGCGAAGTCTCCGAAATTTTCGAGATTTTTGGTGAGGCGCACTTCCGCGAGCTCGAACGCAAAACCATCGAAGAGGTCCTCACCTCGCCCGTGTACCGCAACACGGTGTTCTCCCTGGGCGGTGGCGCACCCATGACCGACTCGGTTGCGGAGCTGCTCAAGGACGAATGCGTGGTGTACATCCTCGTTGATGCTGACACCGTCACCCCGCGCATTACCGGCAATAAGACCCGCCCGCTGTTGCAACCGAACCCGGTCGAGCGGTGGACCGAAATTTTTGAGCGCCGCCGCAGCCGATACGAAGAGCTGGCGCACTTCACCCTGGACGCACGAGGCGGCCGCCCCATCACCGAGATGACCGCCGAAATCCAGGCGTACGTGACCGCAACCCGTGCCTCCCGCGCGCAGCGCCCCCAAGCATAACCCCTCACCTGTGAAAGGACACATGATGAGCACTCAGCCCACCCCCACTTTCGGTGCCTCCGGCGCGGAAGATATCACCCGCATCCCGGTGACCGGCAGCTCCCCGCGTGAGAACTACGAGGTTCTCATCGGCCACAACCTGCTCGGTAAAATCCCCGAAATTCTGGGCAACCGCACCAAGAAGGTGCTCGTGATTCACCCGCGTGCCCTGCGTTCCACCGGTGAGCTCGTCATGGAAGACCTGCGTGCCATGGGCTACGAATCCTTCAGCGCCGAAATTCCCGATGCTGAGGAGGCGAAGCACTACCAGGTGGCGGCGTTCTGCTGGCAGGTGCTCGGCCAGAACGACTTCACCCGCACCGACGCGATCATCTCCGTGGGTGGCGGCGCTATTACCGACGTTGCCGGCTTCGTGGCGGCAACCTGGCTGCGCGGCGTGCGCGTCATCCACATTCCGACCACCCTGCTGGGCATGGTGGACGCCGCCGTGGGTGGTA
>CALGXU010000281.1 GCA_937935205.1 uncultured Rothia sp. | reverse complement strand
CCTCACTGCTGCCTCCCGTAGGAGTCTGGTCCGTGTCTCAGTACCAGTGTGGGGGTTCAACCTCTCAGTTCCCCTACCCATCGTCGCCTTGGTGAGCCGTTACCTCACCAACTAGCTAATGGGACGCATGCCTATCTCACAGCGAATTTCATTTCCTTGGATCGGGATGCCCCAACCCAAGTGTACGCGGTATTAGTCCGTCTTTCGACGGGTTATCCCCCTCTGTGAGGCAAGTTGCATACGCGTTACGCACCCGTGCGCCGGTCGCCATCAGTCTTAGCAAGCTAAGACCATGCTGCCCCTCGACTTGCATGTGTTAAGCCTATCGCTAGCGTTCATCCTGAGCCAGGATCAAACTCTTCATTGTCAATATTTTTATTGTACTTTGTTCTGTTTGTCTTGCTCTAAAAATGATTCTTGCTTCAGATTTATTAGTGTATCTCTACCTAAGTAAAGGTCGTAATTGACGGTTAGGTCTTCATTTCCCTAAACGTTTGTTACTACACTTCTGTTTGTCAATATCAATTATCTCAAAGATCTCTCAAAGTCAAACTACCCGCGTCACCGCAAGGCCGTTCGTTTCTTTTGCGAGTGCAAAGGTAAAGCAAAGTTTTCACTCCACCAAATCTTGAGTGAAACTTTTTCGTTACCACTCTCGATCTAAACCCTGTCATTCGCTGCTCGTCCGCCTGACTTGCGAGTGCAAAGATACAGCAATTTCCGCCGAATATCCAAATCTAAGCGCAAGATTCTGCGCACTTTCTCAAGATGAGGATCCTCTTCGCGCGCGTACATTAATAATAGAAGATGGAGAAAGTCCCCTTCCGATGAGTATAAGTCTCGCTGATGAGGGGAGGGGACCTCTCACAAGAGGGGTGATATCAACCTATATAGGTCACTGGGCTGACCTATATTGAGACTGTTGCCGAGAGTCCTGCCCCCCGACTTATTACGCTAAGGCATCGCGCCCCCAGCTCCCCGATATGCCTCGCCGAAGTGATACGCTTCTCCCTTCGCCTTATCGCGCGTATTCCTCTTATTCAGCGAAGGGAAAAGCGCTGTTCCCGTGAAGAAAAAAGCACCTTCACGTAGTGGTTTTCCTCTGTCTATGCACGTAGTCTTAAAGACCAGGCACATAAATCCAAATATCCACGTACGTAGACATTAGAGCCACGTACGTAGTCCAAACTTATCTGCTACTCGTCCGCAACTTTTATCCCTACGCGGAGCAACAGTCTCCTATTGGCCGCAGCACGAACCTATATAGATTCGCACCACCCCACCATAGAGCTTGGATGAGGCCGCTTATATCAAGCTAAACTTCAAGACGATACAGTCACACTCATCACAGGGCTCCATAAGGGTAGCATATCGGGGTGGGAATTGCAGTACCTTTGCTGGTAGAAGAATTGGTATAAGATTGCTTTGAATTAAGAACAGCAACTATGGCTACAATCAAATGTATAGGGGTACTGACCTCTGGCGGTGATGCACCCGGCATGAATGCCGCCATCCGCTCGGTCACCCGCACGGCTATCTACCACGGCATCCGCGTCAAGGGGATCTACCGTGGCTACAAGGGACTGATCACCGGTGAGATCGAGGACTTCGAGACACAGCACGTGAGCAACATCATCCAGCGCGGGGGTACGATCCTCAAGACCGCGCGCTGCCCAGAGTTCCGCACAGCCGAAGGTCGCGCTCTGGCCTATGAGACAATGCGCGCCCACGGGATCGATGCCCTCGTCGTCATCGGTGGCGACGGGTCGCTCTCCGGCGCACGTGAGTTCGCCGAAGAGTTCGACATCCCCATCGTTGGGCTCCCTGGCACGATCGACAACGACCTCTACGGCACAGACCTCACGATCGGCTACGACACAGCGCTTAATACCATCGTGTCGGCGGTGGACAAGATCCGAGATACGGCCTCTTCGCACGAACGGCTCTTCTTCGTCGAAGTCATGGGGCGAGAAGCTGGCTTCCTAGCGCTCAATGGAGCTATGGCCGCAGGTGCTGAGGCAGCGATCATCCCCGAGTTTGCCGTCGAGAAGGACCAGCTCGCCGAGACGATCGAGAATGGCTTCCGCAAGACGAAGAACAGCAGTATCGTGCTCGTCTCCGAGAGTGAAAGCACCGGCGGAGCGATGAAGGTCGCCGAGCGAGTCGAGAAGGAGTACCCCCAGTTCGACGTGCGGGTCGTGATCCTCGGGCATATCCAGCGTGGGGGCTCACCCAGCGCTCAAGACCGGATCATCGCTAGCCGTATGGGAGTGGCCGCTATCGAGGCGCTCCTCGACGGCCAGCGCAATGTGATGATCGGTATCGTCAATGATGCCCTCGTCTACGTGCCCTTCTCCAAGGCGATCAAGAAGAATAAGCCGATCGACAAGGAGCAGGTAGAAGCCCTGCGTATCCTCTCGATCTAAAGGGCTCCACACTCCCCCACTCTCGGGGTGAAAAGTCAAGCGCCATCGGGCACAAAGCATCAGATGCTTTGTGCCCGATGGCGCTTGAGGTTGGTAACTAAAACCTAGGCTACAGCTCCCTGCGTAGACGGGCTACAGGCAGGCGGAGCTGCTCTCGGTACTTGGCCACGGTACGGCGGGCTATTGGGTAACCCCGCTCAGAGAGAAGCTGGGTGAGCTGCTCGTCGGAGAGAGGCTTACGCTTATCCTCTTCGGCGATGAGCTTCGCTAGGGCTTCACGGACTTCACGGGTAGAGATGCTCTCGCCTTC